>NZ_JAJSZC010000230.1:0-12733 GCF_036815105.1 Streptomyces sp. IBSBF 3136 | reverse complement strand
GTGCGGCGGCGGCCACTGAGGGGGCGCCGGGGGGACGGTCGGCACGGCGTAGTTGAACAGTTGAGCTGTGGGGCCCTCTAGGGGATGGAAACCCTACGAAGTTGGGTAAAAGCGCTGTGGTGACGCCTCTGTTCATGATTCCCTCTAAATCACCTACGCAGCCCATCGGACGTCCCGCAGACACCCCTCCCCGGCCGGGCCGGCTGGGCTGACCGGGCTGACATGGCCGATCTCCCCCTCCTCTTTGCGTGTTAGCGGAGCCGATCCATGCTCACGACCCTGAACACCTCCTACACCGACACCCGCGCTGCCGACCTCGCCTGGGCCCTCGGGCGCGAGCCGCTGCCCGCTCTGGCCACCCTCGACCTGGAACTGAGCGGGGCGAAGCTGCAGTTGAGGCTGCTCGGCGCGTCCCACCAGGTACTGCTCCAGGAGGAGCGGGGCGACTGTTCGGAGACGGTCGCCTGCATCCCCGGCTCCAGCACCCCGCTGCCGCTGGGAGTCGCCAAGCGGGTCGGGGACTGGGAGTACGAGTTCGCCGCGCGCGTCGAGGTGCTCACGCCGGGCTCGTTCGCGGGCAGGGCCCAGGAGTTGCTCGCCCTCGTCTCCGATCACCCGCACGGTCTCGCCGGTGTCTTCCCCGGCAGCCCGCACGCCTTCACCGCCATGCTGGCCCAGCGGCACGAGGGCCAGGTGCACTGGCGCACCTGGCACGCCTACCCGCAGGACGGGCAGCTGGTGGCGACCCGGACCCGGGTCGGGGCGCGCGTGCCCCGGACGTCGTCACGTTAGGACGACATAAACCACCCGTACGCCGACTGCCGCCAGCTCCACACGTGTGGGTGACGAAGCGTACCCGCGATGTGACGTAACGTCGCAGAGTGATCGAACCGCACGCCCCCGCGCGCCCGGCCGCCCCGCCCTGGCCGGGGCCCGCACGGCTGCCCGTCCGGCCCGGCACCGGGCGGTTCCTGGTCCTCGCGTGCGTCTTCGTCTGCGCGGCCTGCGGACTCGTGTACGAACTCGAACTCGTCGCGTTCGCCTCGTACCTGATCGGCGACTCGGTCACCCAGGCCTCCGTCGTGCTGTCCGTGATGGTCTTCGCGATGGGCATCGGCTCGCTGGCCGCCAAACGGCTGCGCTGGCACGCGGCCGCCGGCTTCGGGGCGATCGAGATCGTCCTCGCGCTCGTCGGCGGGTGCAGCGCGATGGCGCTGTACGCCGTCTTCGCCTGGACCGGCGGCTGGGGCGGGGTCTGGGCCGACGGGCCGCGCTGCCTGCTGGTCGCCTTCTCGCTCGCCATCGGCCTGCTCGTCGGTGCCGAGGTCCCGCTGCTGATGGAGCTGATCCAGCGGATCCGCCGGCAGGACGCGGGCGGAGCGGTGGCCGACCTGTTCGCGGCGGACTACGTCGGCGCCCTCGTCGGCGGTCTCGCCTTCCCCTTCCTGCTCCTGCCGTTCCTGGGCCAGCTCACCGGCGCGCTGCTCACCGGCTCGGTCAACGTCGTCGCCGGCGGCGCCCTGGTCCTCGGCCTGTTCCGTGGCGACCTGACCCGGCGTGCCCGCTGGACCCTGCTCCTGGTCGGCCTCACCGTCCTCGGCGTCCTCGCCACCGCCGCCGCCCTCGCCGACGAGTTCGAGCGGGCCGCCCGCCACGCGGTGTACGGCAAGGACGTCAGGGTCGCCGTGCAGACCGGCGTCCAGGAGGTCGTCCTCGCCGGCGGCACCCGCGGCCGCCCCCTCGACCTCTTCCTCGACGGCCGGCTGCGGGTGGGCGGCCGCGACGAACGCCGCTACCACGAGGCGCTGGTCCAGCCGGCGATGGCCGGGCCGCACGCGCGCGTGCTGGTCCTCGGCGGCGGTGACGGCCTGGCCGCCCGCGAGGTGCTGCGGCACCCCGGCGTGCGCCGTGTCGACGTCGTCGAACTCGACGCCGGCCTGATCGGCCTGGCCCGCACCGACCCCGGCCTGTCCGCCCTCAACGGCCACGCCTACGACGACCCCCGCGTCCACGTCACCACCGCCGACGCGCTCACCTGGCTGCGCGCGGCGCCGCCGGCCCTGTACGACGTCGTGATCGAGGACCTGCCCGACCCCGGCATCACGGCCAGCACCAAGCTGTACTCGCAGGAGTTCTACGGCCTGGCCCGCCGCGTCCTCGCCGCCGACGGCCGCCTGGTGGTGCACGCCGGGCCCGTCGCCACCCGGCCCCGCGCCTTCTGGACGGTGGCCTCGACCCTGCGCGCGTCCGGCTTCGGGCGCTCCCCCTACCGCGTGCTCGGGCGCGACTCCGGCTTCCCGGCCGGTCCCGACCGCTCGGCCGGTACACCCCGGGCCCCGCACGACTGGGGCTTCCTGCTGGCCGCCCCGGGCGGTCCGGCACCGCCGTTGCGCCTGGACCCGCGGGGGCCCCGGCCGGCCACCCTGACCTCGCGCGAGCTGGCCGCCGACGCGCTGGCGGCACGGCTCACGCGGATCGGCGGGCTGCCGGCGTCGACGCTGGTGCATCCGCGGTACTGAAGGGGGTACGTTCCGGTCACTCCTGGGTAGGCTCAGCCGACATGGAGCACCAGGTCTTCGTCCCGGTTCCGGCCGACCGGCTCAGAGAAGCCCTCGCCGACCCCGCCCGGGTGGCCCGTGCGGTCCCCGGGCTCCAGCAGGACGCCGGGGCCGAACCCGTCGCCGGGCGGCTGAAGTTGCGCGTCGGCGGCCACTCCGTCACCTACCGCGGAGCTGTCCGGCTCACGCCGCGCGAGGACGGCACGTACGCCGTCGACGGTGAGGCCACCGAGGCCCGCGGCACCGGCACGGTCAAACTCGCCCTCACCCTGAGCCTCGCGGAGGGCGGCGGCGGGGAGGCCGGGGCGGGCACCACCGTCACGGTCGAGGGCACGGCGGACGCGGACGGACGCGTCGCCGAACTGCCCGCGGAGGCGGTGCACTCGGCGGTCACCCGCCTGCTGAGCCGCTTCCTGGAGAACCTGCCCGCCCACCGGCCCGACGAGGACCGCCCCGAAAGCCAGGCGGCCCAGGACCGTCAGGCCGACCCGGAGAGCCAGGCAGGCCAGGACCGTCAGGCGCGCCCGGCGGACGCGGAGCCCGCAGCCGCGGAGGGGCGTACCGCCAACACCGGCGACACCGCCGAGCCCGGCGCCGAGCCGCAGATCCTCTCCGAGCCCGACTCCGACTCCGAGCCCGGGCCCGACACCGACTCCGAGCCCGAGGGCGCGTCCGGGCGGGACTCCGTCTTCGACACCGACGTGCCCCCGCCCTCCCTCGACCCCGAGGCGGACCCGGACACCGACCGCCGGTCCGCCTTCGACGCCACGGGCGAGCCGCCCGCCGAGGCCGCTCACGCGCGCCGCACGATGATCGGCCGCAGCGCGGAGGAGGTCGACCACGCGCCGCCGCGCGGCCGCTACGCCCCGGTGCCGGCCCCGCAGACCGTCGCCGGGAAGGCGGCCCTGCGCTGGGCGGCGCCGGCCGCCGCGCTTGCCGTCGCCTCGGCCATCGTGGTGGGCCGCGCCCTGCGCCGCCGCCGTCCCTAGCGCCCGCGCCGCGCCCTGCGCCGCCGCCGTCCCTAGCGCCCGCGCCGTGCCCTGCGCCGCCGCTGTCCTACCGCGCCACGCCCCGCGCCGGCGCCGCCGCCGTCCCTAAGGCCCCTCGTCCGGACCGGACCCCAGCCCCCGGGCCCGCGGCCCGCCACCGCTGTGCAGTGCGATGACGCCGTCCCTAGCGCCCCCCAAGGCGCCCTGCGCAGCCGCCGTCCCTAGCGGCCGCGCCGTGCCCTGTGCCGCCGCCGTAGGCCCCTCGCCCGGACCGGACCCCTAGGCCCCGGCCCGCGGCCCGCCCGGTCCGTCCGGGCCGTCCGGCCCGTCCGGCTCGTCCTCGGGCGGTTCGCCCATGCCGAACCAGTCGTGGACCGGCCGTACCTCGACCGCCACGACGTGGAAGTCCAGGACCCGTTCGGCGATGGCATGCGCCCGCTCCGGGCTCGCGCACTCGATCACGTAGTAGGCCGTGAGCTGGTGGGGCGCGTCCGTGAGCGGCCCGTCCGTCGCGGTGTGCGGCCCCCGCGCGTGCCACCGGAGGGTGGTGGTGTCCGCCGGGAGGACGAGCCCGGCTCCGTTCAACATCTCGCCGGTGTCGGCCAGGTCCCGGTGGAGCGCTTCGTGCCTGCGGAACACCTCGGCGCGCTGCTCGGCGGTCATCGCCGCGGTCGCCGCCGGATCCGCGTACATCAGCACCATGTACTTCATGACGCGATCCTGGCACCGCCCGGCCGGCGGACGCCCTCTTGATCGCCCCAGTAGGGTCGTCACGTGAGTAACGAAGACATCACGCTGACCGCGGGCGACGCGGAAGTGAGCGTGCGGCCCGGCAACGGCGGCCGTATCGGTGGGCTCCGGATCGGCGGCGTGGAGCTGCTGCGGCAGGGCGGGCGCTACGGCTGCTTCCCGATGGTGCCCTGGTGCGGCCGGATCCGGGAGGGCCGCTTCATGGACGGTGCCACCGTGCGCCAGATGCCCCTCAACTCCCCGCCGCACGCCATCCACGGCACCGCGCGCGACGGCGACTGGCACACCGCCCGCACCTCGGCCGACGAGGCCGTCATCACCCACGACCTGACCGAACCCTGGCCGCACCGAGGCCGGGTCACGCACGTCGTCGCGCTGGCCGAGGACAGCCTGACGCTGAGCATGTCCGTGGAGGCGTACGACGACTCCTTCCCGGCGCAGATCGGCTGGCACCCGTGGTTCAACCGCAGCCTCGGCGGCGAGGACGTGCGGCTCGACTTCAAGCCCGCGTGGCAGGAGGAGCGGGGCGCCGACCACCTGCCCACCGGCAACCGGCTCGACCCACGGCCCGGCCCCTGGGACGACTGCTTCGGCATGCCGGGCGGTGTCGACGTCACCCTCACCTGGCCCGGGCAGCTCGAACTGCGGGTCACCAGCCGGGAGGAGTGGGTGGTCGTCTACGACGAGCAGGCCGAGGCCGTCTGCGTGGAGCCGCAGACCGGACCGCCCAATGGGCTGAACTCCCTCCCGCGCCTGGTCACACCGCTGGAGCCGCTGGAGGCGACGACCACCTGGAGCTGGCGGCGCCTCTAAGCTGGGCGGCATGACGGATGTCGACGAAGCAATGCCGCCAGGCACACGCGCTGAGCTGCTGCGGCAGATCAAGGACAAGGCCGTGGTGCACGGCAAGGTGACCCTCTCCTCGGGCCTGGAGGCCGACTACTACGTCGACCTGCGCCGCATCACCCTCGACGGCGAGGCCGCCCCGCTGGTCGGCCAGGTGCTGCTGGACCTCACCGCGGACCTCGAGTTCGACGCGGTGGGCGGGCTGACCATGGGCGCCGACCCGGTCGCGGCCGCCATGCTGCACGCGGCCGCCGCGCGCGGGAGGAGGCTGGACGCCTTCGTCGTCCGCAAGGCCGCGAAGGCGCACGGTCTGCAGCGACGGGTGGAGGGTCCCGAGATCGCCGGCCGGCGCGTGCTGGTGGTGGAGGACACCTCCACAACCGGCGGCTCGCCGCTCACCGCCGTCGAGGCCGTGCGGGAGGCCGGCGCCGAGGTCGTCGCCGTCGCGACCATCGTGGACCGCGCGACCGGCGCCGCCGAGAAGATCGAGGCCGGCGCGGGCGTTCCGTACCGTTTCGCCTTCTCGAAGGATGAACTGGGTCTGGACTGACGCGCCGGATTGACCTGGACTTGACCGGCGCATGGACCAGCGGTCCATGTCTGGAAAGATGGGGACGACGATGACGTCACCCCCTAGGTCTAGGTCAGGGCCGTAGTACGCAGATCGCCAACCCGCACACTCAAGGAGCGGACAGATGCCCATCGCAACCCCCGAGGTCTACAACGAGATGCTCGACCGGGCGAAGGCAGGCAAGTTCGCCTACCCGGCCATCAACGTCACCTCGAGCCAGACCCTGAACGCGGCGCTGCGCGGCTTCGCGGAGGCGGAGAGCGACGGCATCGTCCAGATCTCCACGGGTGGCGCCGAGTTCCTCGGCGGCCAGTACAACAAGGACATGGTGACCGGCGCGGTCGCGCTCGCCGAGTTCGCGCACATCGTCGCCGAGAAGTACCCGGTCAACATCGCGCTGCACACCGACCACTGCCCGAAGGACAAGCTCGACGGGTATGTGCGTCCGCTGCTCGCGATCTCCGAGGAGCGCGTGAAGGCCGGCCGCAACCCGCTGTTCCAGTCGCACATGTGGGACGGCTCCGCCGAGACCCTCGCCGACAACCTGGCCATCGCGCAGGAGCTGCTGGAGACGGCCCGCCGGGCGAACATCATCCTCGAGGTGGAGATCACCCCGACCGGTGGTGAGGAGGACGGCGTCTCCCACGAGATCAACGACTCGCTGTACACCACGGTCGAGGACGCGATCCGCACCGCCGAGGCCCTCGGCCTGGGTGAGAAGGGCCGCTACCTGCTCGCCGCCTCGTTCGGCAACGTGCACGGCGTGTACAAGCCGGGCAACGTCGTGCTCCGCCCCGAGCTGCTGAAGGAGCTGGCCGACGGCGTGTCCGCCAAGTTCGGCAAGCAGTCCCCGTTCGACTTCGTCTTCCACGGCGGCTCCGGCTCCACCGAGCAGGAGATCCTGACGGCGCTGGAGAACGGCGTCGTCAAGATGAACATCGACACGGACACGCAGTACGCCTTCACCCGTCCGGTCGCCGACCACATGTTCCGGAACTACGACGGCGTCCTGAAGGTCGACGGCGAGGTCGGCGACAAGAAGACCTACGACCCGCGCACCTGGGGCAAGCTGGCCGAGGCGTCGATGGCCGCGCGTGTCGTCGAGGCCACGCGCAACCTGCGCTCGGCGGGCAACAAGATCAAGTAGCCCGTGGTCGTACCTCGCGGTGAGCCCGTCGCCTGACCGAGGCGGCGGGCTCGCTGTATACCTGGACCCATGCCCGACGTCCGGCTGGCCTCGCACCGCGGCAGGTGGGTCCTGCTCACCACGGTCCTCGGCTCCAGCATGGCCATGCTGGACTCGACCGTCGTCAACGTGGCGCTGCCGACCATCGGCCGCGACCTCGGCGCGAGCCTGGGCGCGCTGCAGTGGACGGTCAACGCGTACATGGTCACGCTGGCCGGCCTGATCCTGCTGGGCGGTTCGCTGGGTGACCGCTACGGCCGCCGGCGGATCTTCGTGCTGGGGGTCGTCTGGTTCGCGGCCGCCTCGCTGCTGTGCGGCCTGGCGCCCGGCCCCGGCGTCCTCATCGCCGCCCGCGCCCTCCAGGGCGTCGGCGGCGCCCTGCTCACCCCCGGTTCCCTGGCGCTGATCCAGGCGTCCTTCCATCCGGACGACCGCAGCCGGGCGGTCGGCCTGTGGTCCGGCTTCGGCGGCATAGGCGCGGCCGTCGGGCCCTTCCTGGGCGGCTGGCTGGTGGACGGCCCGGGCTGGCGCTGGGTGTTCCTGCTCAACGTGCCGCTGGCGCTGCTGTGCGTGCCGGTGGCCCTGCGCCACGTTCCGGAGTCCGACGCGGGCCGCACCGGTTCCCGGTTCGACGTGCTCGGCGCGGTCCTCGGCGCGCTGGCGCTGGCGCTGCTGACGTACGCCCTGATCGAGGCCGGGCAGACCGGCCGGAATGCCGTGGCGGTCGGGCTGAGCGCGGCGGGGGGTGTCGTGGCCGCCGTCGCCTTCGTCCAGGTCGAGCGGCACCGGGCCGACCCCATGCTGCCGCCGGACATCTTCGCCTCGCGCCAGTTCACGGCGGTCAACCTGGTGACGCTGTGCGTGTACGCGGCCTTCGGCGGCTTCTTCTTCCTCACCGCTCTCCAGCTCCAGGTGGTGGCGGGCTACTCGGCGCTGCAGGCCGGTACGGCGCTGCTCCCGACGACCGCCCTGATGCTGCTGTTCTCGGCCCGCTCGGGCGCGCTGGCCGACCGCACCGGTCCCCGGCTGCCGCTGACCGTCGGCCCGCTGCTGTGTGCGGCGGCGATGCTGCTGATGCTCCGGGTGGGGCCGGACGCGGACTACCTGCGGGACGTCCTTCCGGCGCTGCTGGTGATGGGGGCGGGCATGGTCGCCCTGGTGGCGCCGCTGACCGCCACGGTGCTCGCCTCCGTCGACACCTCGCGGGCGGGTCTTGCCAGCGGTATCAACAACGCGGCGGCGCGGGCGGCGGGGCTGATCGCGGTGGCGGCGCTGCCGCTGCTGACGGGGATGGGGCCGGAGGCGTATCGGGTGCCCGCGGCTTTCGACGCGGCGTTCGATCGTGCGATGCCCATCTGCTCCGCGGTTCTGGTGGTGGGGTCGGGGTTGGCGTTCGCGCTGGTGCGGCGGCCGGCGCCCGGGTGCCGTCGGCCCGAGTGCCGCAGGCACGGGAACGTGATGAGTCCTCCTCTGGAGGGGGAGCGGAGCGGGAGTTAGGGGGCGGGTCTTCGTCGCCGGGTGCGGGTGCGTGGGGGCCGGTCGCGCAGTTCCCCGCGCCCCTTTCGGTGCGGACGCTTGCGGTCTGGTGACCCTGGGCGCGGGTGTCCCCGCTACCGGTGCGGGAGACTGGGGGCATGACGATTCACGAGAACCTTCTCGGCGGGCCGCCTCCGACCCACCTTCCCGACGACCCGGAGCCCCGCGAGCTGCTCGCGCAGGGCACCGCACCCGCGGATGTCGCCGCCAAGTACCCGACCTCCTCCCTCGCCTGGGCCCAGCTGGCCGACGAGGCGTTCGAGCGGGGCTCGGTCGTGGAGTCGTACGCCTATGCCCGCACCGGCTACCACCGCGGCCTGGACGCCCTGCGCCGCAGCGGCTGGAAGGGCCACGGCCCGGTCCCCTGGGAGCACGAGCCCAACCGCGGCTTCCTGCGCGCCCTGCACGCCCTCGCCCGCGCCGCGCAGTCGATCGGCGAGCAGGAGGAGTACGAGCGCTGCTCGCAGTTCCTGAAGGACTCCTCCCCGGCGGCGGCCCAGACCCTGGGCTGACCGGTACGGGAGGGACCGGTGTGGCCCGTCTGGCAGCAGACGGGCCTTGCCGTATCCGGGGGGATTGCGGAGGATTCCGCTTGGGGACCGGGGCCCCCGTGCCGGCATCGGCAGGGGCGGACCGCTACCCGGAGTAACACAGGAGACAGCGATGTCCCAACCGGCTCACCTCCCTCACGAGGCCGCTGAGCCCGAGACCCCGCATCTCGACTTCGCAGGCACCACGCCGTACGAGGACTACGTCAAGGCGGACGTGCTCACCCACCTCCAGCACACCCTCTCCGACGACCCCGGAGAGATGGTCTTCCTGGTCACGACCCAGGTCATGGAGCTGTGGTTCACCGTCGTCGTGCACGAGTGGGAGACCGCCGCGAAGGCGCTCCGCTCGGACGACGTGCCGACCGCCGTCGCCGCGCTGAAGCGTTCCGTACGTGAACTGGAGGCGCTGAACGCCTCCTGGAAGCCACTCGGTCAGCTCACCCCCGCACAGTTCAACGCGTACCGCGGCGCCCTCGGCGAGGGCTCCGGTTTCCAGTCGGCGATGTACCGCCGGATGGAGTTCCTGCTCGGTGAGAAGTCCGCCTCCATGCTCGTCCCGCACCGCGGCGCCCCCCGTGTGTACGCGGAGCTGGAGAAGGCCCTGCACGAGCCGAGCCTGTACGACGAGGTCGTACGGCTCCTCGCGCGGCGCGGCCACGCGATCCCGGACTCCGTGCTGAACCGGGACGTGGCCCTGCGCCACGAGCCCTCGGACGCCGTGGAGGCGGCCTGGCAGGCGGTCTACTCCGGCGACCAGTACGCCGACCTGGCCCGGCTGGGCGAGGCGCTGACCGACGTGGCCGAGCTGGTGTGGCGCTGGCGCAACGACCACCTGGTGGCCACCCGCCGGGCGATGGGCGCCAAGACCGGCACCGGCGGCTCGGCCGGCGTGGCCTGGCTGGAGAAGCGCGCCCGCAAGAACGTCTTCCCCGAGCTGTGGACGGCGAGGTCCTATGTCTGAGCTGGTCTCGCGCGCGCAGGAGCTGGACGCGGCCGACGAACTGGCCCCGCTGCGTTCCCGCTTCGTCCTGGACGACGTGGTCTACCTGGACGGGAACTCCCTCGGCGCGCTGCCCGCGCACGTGCCGGGCCGGGTCGAGGACGTCGTCCGCAGGCAGTGGGGCGAGCTGCGCATCCGGTCCTGGGAGGAGAGCGGCTGGTGGACGGCGCCCGAGCGGATCGGTGACCGCATCGCCCCGCTGGTCGGCGCGGCCGCGGGCCAGATCGTGGTGGGCGACTCGACCAGCGTCAACGTCTTCAAGGCGCTGGTCGCCGCGATCCGCATGGCCGGCGCGGACCGTGACGAGGTCCTGGTCGACGCGACGACGTTCCCCACGGACGGCTACATCGCCGAGTCGGCGGCCCGGCTGACCGGCCGCACCCTGCGCGCGGTGACACCCGCCGAGCTGCCGTCGGCGCTGTCCGGCCGTACGGCGGCGGTCCTGCTGAACCACGTCGACTACCGCACCGGCCGCCTGCACGACCTGCCCGCCCTGACGGCCGCGGTCCACGCCTGCGGCGCGCTCGCGGTCTGGGACCTGTGCCACAGCGCGGGCGCGCTGCCGGTGGGGCTGGACGAGCACGGGGTCGACCTGGCGGTCGGCTGCACCTACAAGTACCTGAACGGCGGCCCGGGTTCGCCGGCGTACCTGTACGTGCGCGCGGAACTCCAGGACCGTTTCGACTCACCCCTGCCCGGCTGGAACTCGCACGCCGAGCCCTTCGGGATGAGCCCGTCGTACGCCCCGGCGCCCGGTGCGCCGCGCGGCCGGGTCGGCACCCCGGACATCCTGTCCATGCTGGCCCTGGAGGCGGCCCTCGAGGTCTGGGACGGCGTACCGGTCGCCGCGGTCCGGGCGAAGTCGCTGGCGCTGACGGACTTCTTCCTGGAGTGCGTCGAGGCGTACACGGAGCCGGGCCGGGTCGAGTGCGTGACCCCGCGGCCGCACGGGGAGCGGGGCAGCCAGATCGCCCTGCGCTGCCCCGACGCGGGCGAGGTGATGAAGCGTCTGATCGACCGCGGGGTGGTGGGCGACTTCCGCCACCCGGACGTCCTGCGCTTCGGTTTCACCCCGCTGTACGTCGGCTTCGCCGACACGGAGCGGGCGGCCCGGGTGCTGGGCGAGGTGCTCGGCTAGGACGTGACAGGCCCTGCCGCGGCCGGACCGGAGGGGGCGGGGTGCTACCGCGTCCCGCCCCCCTCGGGCGTCCCTGCGCACGTCACGGGCCTGATACCGTCCCGGCCAACGGCCGACGACGTATGCCCGCCCGGTCCGCCTGATCCGCCCCCGGTGCCGAGAGCCCGGGAGGCACTCCCTTCGCCGCTGAGAGGTTGGAGCATGCCGGACGACGCCGCCGCTGCCCGCGCCGCCGCCGAGGAGGAGTCGGCCTTCGCGCACCCGCCGGTCGATCCCGACGTCACCGCCGCCTACGGCGACCACCCCGACCAGGTGATCGACTTCTACGTCCCGCGCACCGACACCCCGGTCGTCCCGCTGGTCGTCGTCCTGCACGGCGGCGCGTGGCGGGCCCCCTACGACCGCCGCCACATCACCCCCTTCGCCGACTTCCTGGCCCGGCGGGGCTTCGCCGTGGCCAACGTCGAGTACCGCAGGGGCGGCGAGCCGCAGATCCCCGCGCAGAACACCGGCTCCGAGGGCGGCGCCGCCCCGGCCCCCCTGGCCGGCCGCTGGCCCGACACCTTCGACGACGTGGCGGCGGCCCTGGACGCGCTGCCCGCGCTGGCCCGCGAACTGCTCCCGCGAGCCGACCTGCGCCGCACGGTCCTCACCGGCCACTCGGCGGGCGGCCACCTCGCCCTGTGGGCCGCGGCCCGCCATGTCCTGCCCGCCGGGGCCCCCTGGCGCCTGGACGGCCCGGCGCCGCTGCGCGGCGTGGTCGCGCTCGCGCCGATCGCGGACCTCGCGGCGGCGGAGAAGCTGGACGTCTGCGGGAACGCCTCCCTCCAACTCCTCGGCGGCCAGGATCGGTTCGCCGAGCGGCGGCCGTACGCCGACCCCGCGCTCCTGCTGCCGACGGGGATCGCGACGACCCTGGTCCAGGGGCGCGCCGACCTGGACGTGCCGCAGGCGGTGGCCGAGGCCTACGCGGACGCGGCGGCGAAGGCCGGCGAGGTGGTGGGCCTGACGCTGCTGGAGGACGTCGGGCACTTCCCGCTGATCGACCCGGCGGCGGACGCGTGCGCGGTGGTGGCCGAGGAGATCGCCCAACTCGCGTGGTGACACCGGCCGGTGCCGCGCCCGGCCCGCGTTCGGCCCGCGCCCGGCCCGCGTTCGGCCCGCGTCCGGCCCGCGTTCGGCCCGCGTCCGGCCCGCGCCCGGCCCGCGCCCGGCCCGTGTTCGGCCCGCGCCCGGCCCGCGCCCGGCCCGTGTTCGGCCCGCGCCCGGCCGTGTCCGGTCCCCTCGGGGGTGGCCCCGGTCATACCCGTAGTACCTGAGAGCTACGCCGGCGGACAGCTCTCCGGTGGGACGCCGACGACGGCCCCGGTTCCCTAACTTCCCTGTCAGACAAGCCCGATGGCCGGGCGGACGGGGGAAGACCACCATGGGGCGGGCACCGACGACGAAGACCGGGCGGACGACCGCGCCCCGGGCCGCGCGCACCGCGCGCCGGGCCCTGCTGCCGGCTCTCCTCACCGCCGCCCTCGTCGTGCCGCTCGCGGGCGCCGCCCGCCCCACGATCCCCGGGGGGGGGGGGGCGGGGGGGGGGGGGGGGGGGGGGGGGGG
>NZ_JAJSZC010000229.1:0-12847 GCF_036815105.1 Streptomyces sp. IBSBF 3136 | reverse complement strand
TCACCGGTGGGGGGGGCGGGGCGGGGGGCCCCCCCCCCGCCCCCCCCCCCCCCCCGGGTCGCCTTGGTCCCCCCCGCGCGCCGGGCCCGCCCGAGCCCTCGCCGTCCCCGATCCCGCCGGGGCCGGAACCCACACCGAGCCCCGAGCCGGGCCCGCCCCTCAGCTGAGCGGCCGGAGGAGGGGCCGAAGCCCCAGGGGCTCCGCAGCGAGCGGGACCGAGGGACCGGCGCCGGTCGACCCCCTCGGCCTCTCGGCACGGCTCGGCGGCACCGTCCGGATACGCAGACCGCCCCCTGTCCGCATACACAGACCGGCCCCCGCCCCACCCCCTGAACCGGGGAACGTGGGGAGGGGGCCGCCGCTTGCCGCCTTCGCGGAGCGCGGAGCGCTACGCCGGGACCTCCGACCGGTCCCCGCCCCACAGCGTGTGGAAGGAGCCGTCCCGGTCCACCCGGCGGTAGGTGTGGGCGCCGAAGAAGTCCCGCTGGCCCTGGGTGAGCGCCGCGGGCAGCCGCTGCGCGCGCAGCGCGTCGTAGTACGCCAGCGCCGCCGCGAAGCCGGGGGTCGGCACGCCCTGGCGGGTCGCCGCGACCAGCACCTCGCGCCAGTCGTCCTGCGCGGCGGCGATCTCCTGGGCGAACGTCTCGTCCGACAGCAGGCTCGGCAGGTCGGCCCGGGCGTCGTAGGCGGCCCGGATGCGGTCGAGGAAGGCCGCGCGGATGATGCAGCCACCGCGCCAGATGGCGGAGACGGCGCCCAGGTCGATGTCCCAGTCGTACTCCTCGCTGCCCGCGGCGATCTCGTGGAAGCCCTGCGTGTACGACACGATCTTCGACGCGTACAGCGCCTGCTCGACCCGGTCGGCGAAGGCCGCCGCCTCCGACTCGGACAGCGGGGACGGCTGCGGTCCCGCCAGGCCCCGCGAGGCCTCCCGCAGCGCCGCGTGGCCGGACAGGGAGCGGGCGAAGACCGCCTCCGCGATGCCCGAGACGGGCACGCCGAGGTCGAGCGCGATCTGCACCGTCCAGCGGCCGGTGCCCTTCTGCTCGGCCTGGTCGACCACCACGTCCACGAACGGCTTGCCGGTCGCCTCGTCCACGTGGGACAGGACCTCGGCGGTGATCTCGATCAGGTACGAGTCCAGCCGGCCCGTGTTCCAGGTGCGGAAGATGTCCGCGATCTGCGCGGGGGAGTACCCGGCGACGTCACGCAGCAGCTGGTAGGCCTCGCCGATCAGCTGCATGTCGGCGTACTCGATGCCGTTGTGCACCATCTTCACGAAGTGACCGGCGCCGTCCGGGCCCACGTGCGTGACGCACGGCGCGCCGTCGGCCGCCTTCGCGGAGATCTTCTCCAGCATCGGGCCCAGGGAGTCGTAGGACTCCCGCGGGCCGCCCGGCATGATGCTCGGCCCGTGCAGCGCGCCCTCCTCGCCGCCGGACACACCCATGCCGACGAAGTGGATGCCCCGCTCGCGCAGCGCCTTCTCCCGGCGGCGGGTGTCCGCGAAGTGCGCGTTGCCCCCGTCGATGATCATGTCGCCGGGCTCCAGCAGCGGCGCGAACTCCTCGATCACGGCATCCGTCGGGTCGCCGGCCTTGACCATGATGACGAGCCGGCGGGGACGCTCCAGGGCGGCCACGAACTCCTTGGCGGACTCGGCCAGGATGAAGTCCCCCTCGTCGCCGAACTCCTCCACCAGCGCCCGCGCCCGCGACACCGTGCGGTTGTGCACGGCGACCGTGTAGCCGTTGCGCGCGAAGTTCCGGGCGAGGTTGCGGCCCATGACCGCGAGTCCCGTGACGCCGATCTGCGCTGAAGTGCTCATACCGCATGCTCCCTAGCTGCCTCGTGACTACGGCTCCGTCAGTACGGGCCCTCGCCCATCCTGACGTGCCGCTACGGCGAGCGCACATCCGACCCGCCAGGCATGTGTACGCATGGAAGCCGCCGGTCGCCTCAGCGTCGCCGCAGCTCGCCGCCGATCCCCTCAAGAAGGGCCCGATACCGGCCACTTGCCCGCGTCGAGAGGCTGATTTCCCGTCTTGTCATGGCCTGTTCGCAGCGCTTACTTTTGCCGCTCCTGACGCATGCCGAGGGGATTTCGGACATGGCCGTACGCGGCCGGCATCGCCGGTACCAGCCGACCAGGATCAACCGCGCCTCACTCACCGTCACGGCGGGCGGTGCCGGACTCGCCATCCCGCTGGTCGCCACGGGCGTCGCCGACGCGGCCGACGCGTCGACCTGGAACAAGGTCGCCGCCTGCGAGTCCAGCGGCAACTGGAGCATCAACAGCGGCAACGGCTACTACGGCGGGCTGCAGTTCACCCAGTCCACCTGGGCGGCCTACGGCGGCACCCGGTACGCGCCGCGCGCCGACCTCGCCACCAGGGACCAGCAGATCGCGGTCGCCGAGAAGGTCCTGGACGGCCAGGGCCCCGGCGCCTGGCCGGTGTGCTCGGTGCGGGCCGGGCTGAACCGGGGCGGCGGCGCACCCGAACCGCACACGGACAGCGCCGGCTCGCACCCGGTGAGGACCACCTCCGTGCGGGACGTGCAGCCGCAGACGACCCCGCAGTCCCGCGCGGGCCGGGCCGAGATGTACACCGTGGTGCACGGCGACACGCTCTCCGGCATCGCGGGCGAGCAGCACGTGCGGGGCGGCTGGCGGCGGCTGTACGCGGGCAACCGCGCCACCATCGGTCCCGATCCCGACCTGATCCTGCCCGGTCAGCGGCTCGACCTGCGCCCCACCGCCTCGCCTGCGCCCGACCCGCACACCGGGGGCAAGCCCAAGACCCCGAAGAAGAAGCAGCCTTCGCAGAAGAAGGCGCCTTCGGAGAAGAAGACCCATCAGACGCACACGCACACGCACACCCACGCGCCCACGCACACCGACGGGCACACGCTCGTCGCCCCCGTGCACGCCGCCATCGGGACCGGGTACCACGTAGGGGGGTCGCACTGGTCGAAGGGCTACCACACGGGCATCGACTTCCTGGTGCCGACCGGGACCTCCGTCCACGCGGCGGCGGCCGGGCACGTGGTCGCCGCGGGCTGGGGAGGCTCCTACGGCTACCAGGTGGTGATCCGGCACGCGAACGGGCGCTACACCCAGTACGGGCACCTGTCCGCCATCTCCGTGCGCGCCGGGCAGAGTGTCTCCGCCGGTCAGCGCATGGGCCGCTCCGGGGCCACCGGGAACGTCACGGGCCCGCATCTGCACTTCGAGGTGCGGACGGGGCCCGGCTTCGGTTCGGACATCGACCCGCTCGCGTACCTGCGGGCCGGCGGCGTCAGGATCTGACCCGCGCGTACCGCTGCCGTTGCCGGTGCAGGACCGGCAGCGGCACGTAGAAGGTCGCGGACAGCGGGGTGTACGACGGCGGGAAGGCGAACACCGGGGCCGCCGCACCTGCCGCGTCCGCCGTGGCCGCCGCACCTGCCGCGCCCGCCGCGGGCACCGCGTCCTCGGGCCCGCGCGGGGTCCCCGGGCCACCGGGGGCCTCCGGCACGCTCGCGGTGTCCGGCCCGCCCAAGGTGTCCGGCACATCGGTATTGCCCGGACCAGCCGTGTTACCCGGAGCGCCTACGGTGTCCGGCGCGCCCACGGCCCCCGGTCCGCCCAGGGCTCCCCGCGCGCCCACGGCTCCCGGCACGTCCGCGGGCTCCGGCTCGGCCGCCGGCCCCTCCGCGAGGCCCGGAACACCTGCGGCTCCCGGGCCTCCCGCGTACTCGGTGGAGCCCGCGTACTCGGTGGAGCCCGCGTACCCGGTGGAGCCCGTGTAGCCGGGCAAGCCGGCGAACTCCGGGCCGATCCCCGCTGGGGCCGGATCTCCCGCGAATTCCGCCATCTCCGTCATCCGTACGACCTCGGTGGCCCACGCGATGCCGGCGATCTCCGCCAGTTCCGCGAGCTCGTCGGGGTCGGGCTCACCGATCTCCGCGAGCCCCGCGGAGTCCCGCCCGGACTCCGTCGCGGCCCCCCGCTGCCGGGGCACCGCCGCCAGCGCCTCCCGGGCCGCGAACCCGGACACCTGAGCCGCGTCGTCCGCCACCCACGCCGACGAGGGGACCACCCCCTCCCCGGGGACCGGCTCCCGCTCCGGTTCGAGCCGTTCCGTCGTCAGCAGGATCAGACCGCCGCAGGCCACCACGCCGCAGCCGAGGGCGAGCAGGGTGCCCGTGGTGCCGTAGCGGAACGTCTCACCGAACATCAGGATGCCGACCGCGGCGGCCAGCACCGGGTTGACCACGGTGAGCGTGGCCAGCGGCGCGGCCAGCCCGCCGCCCCGGTAGGAGGCCTGCGAGAGCAGCACGCCCGCGGTCGCGAACACGCCGATGACCGCCAGGGAGGGCAGGTCGCCGAGGCCGATCCCGGCGTCCCAGTCGACCGCGACGGTCTTGGTGAACACCGAGGACATGCCGAAGGCGATGCCGGCGGCGGTGGCCAGCAGCACACTGCGCACGGCGGGGTGCCGGTGCGCGGCCAGACCGGCCACCGTCAACGTCGCGACCGCCCCGCCGGTGACCAGCGCGACGGCCACCCGCTGGGCCGGGTCGAGGGAGTGGGTCCCGGCGGAGCCGACCACGGACAGCAGGCCGGCGAGGCCGACGGTGGCCATCACGGCGCCGCGCCAGGCGGTCGCCCCGGCCCTGCGGCCCACGCACAGCGCGGCAAGGGGCAGGGCGAAGACGATGGTCAGGGCGCCGAGCGGCTGCACGAGGCTGAGCGGGCCGTAGGCGAGCGCCACGACGTGCAGGACGCCGCCGAGCCCGTTCAGGCCCAGCGCCGCCCACCAGCCGGCCCGGCGCAGCGGCATGTACGACCCGCCGGGCGAGGACAGCGCCACCTGCTCCTGCACGATCGCCCCGCCCGCGTACGCCACGGCGGACACGAACGACAGCAGCACGGACAACGCGAGGGCGCTCATCGGCAGTTCCTTCGCGTGAGGCGGGACCCCTGGGCCCGGCGCGGCGTACGGTCGGCTTCCATGGTCCACACTCTGCCCGTTCGGGCCCTCCCCGTCGTCGTTCCTGAGCACGCAATGGGTCCTACTGCCGATGGAGTACGCGGGACGGCCGCTCATCCCCAAGGCGGGCGGCGGCGGCAGGGGAACCCAGGCTCCGGGGTGGCGGCGCGGCCTGGTAGTGATGCTCCTCGTGGACCTCGACCCGCACCTCGCCGCCCTCCGGCCGCTCGGCGGCTTCTTCGTCCTGCGCACCGGCGCGGGTGCCCGGCACCCGGCCGCCGTGCTCCCGCCCACCCTCGCGGAGACCTACGCGACGGCCGGGAAAGCCGCCACGGCCGCAACGGCCGCCCCATGGACGGCGGACGGGGCGACGGCGGCGGACGGCGCGACCCGCAACGCGCTGACCTCGCGGGTCGCCACGGTCGCGGACCGGCTCCGCACCGGTGAGGCGCGGGTCGCCGCCTCCATCGCCCACCAGGGGCTGGCCGCGCGCCTGTGGTCCACGGCCCTGGCGTGCGCCGCCCTGTACGGCCGGGTGCCCGATCTCGGCCCCGCGCTGCTGTGCTGGGACGGCGCCGCGCCCGCCCCGGACGACCTGTGGCTGACCGAGGTGCGGGAGGCGCCCGGGGGTCCGGGCGCCCTCGCGGAGACCGTGCTGCACGGCCATCTCCGTCCCCTAGGGGAAGCCCTGACGGCCCGGTACGGAGTCGCGGCCGGCCTGCTGTGGGGCAACGCCGGCTCGGCGCTCGCCGGCGCGGCCCGCGAACTGGACCGCTGGGCCCGCGTCCACGGCCGTACCGACGTGGCCGAGCGGACCCGCCTCCTGACCGATGGTCTTTTCGCCCACCCCCTGCTGCGCACCACCGGCACCCGTACCACCGGCCCCACAGCCGCCCGTACCACCGGCCCCACAGCCGCCCGTACCACCGGCACCGCGAGCGACCGCGCCACCGGCACCCGCACCGTCGCGGCCTTCCGCCGCCGCAGCTGCTGCCTGTACTACCGCGTCCCCGGCGGCGGAGTCTGCGGCGACTGCTGCTTCAGCCGCCCGCCGGGCTCTTCCCCGGGCGCCGCATCTGGGTGACCATGAAAGGGAACCTGTCGGCGAGACCAGGGAGTTGTCGGGTGCGAGTGGGACTGCTGACCCGGGAGTACCCGCCGGACGTGTACGGCGGCGCGGGCGTCCATGTGGAGTTCCTCGCCCGGGAGCTGAGCGCGCTGGTGGACCTCGAGGTGCACTGCTGGGGCGAGGGCCGCGGCGTCGGCGTGGTGCGCCACCGCCCCTGGGCCGTCCTCGACGGCTCCAACGACGCGCTGCGCACCTTCTCGGTCGACCTCTCCATCGCGGCCGCGCTCGAAGGCCGCGAACTCGTCCACTCCCACACCTGGTACGCCAACCTCGCCGGCCACCTCGCCAAACTGCTGTACGGCGTCCCGCACGTGGTGACCGCCCACTCGCTGGAGCCGCTGCGCCCCTGGAAGGCCGAGCAACTGGGCGGCGGGTACGCGCTGTCGAGCTGGACCGAGCGCACCGCCGTCGAGGCGGCCGACGCGGTGATCGCCGTCTCGGGTGCCATGCGCGAGGACATCCTCGCCTGCTACCCGGCGCTGGACCCGGCGCGGGTGCACGTCGTGCACAACGGCATCGACACCGCCCTGTACCGTCCGGACCACGGCACCGACGCGCTCGCCCGGCACGGCATCGACCCGAACCGTCCCTACGTGCTGTTCGTCGGCCGGATCACCCGGCAGAAGGGCGTCCCGCATCTGCTGCGCGCGGTGCGGGACATCGACCCGGGCGCCCAGGTGGTGCTGTGCGCGGGCGCCCCCGACACCCCCGAGATCGACCGCGAGTTCCGGGAGCTGCACGAGGAGCTGAGCCGGGTCCGCGAGGGCGTGTTCTGGATCCCGCAGATGCTGCCGCGCGCCGACGTCATCCAACTCCTCACCCGGGCGGCGGTGTTCGTGTGCCCCTCGGTGTACGAACCCCTCGGCATCGTCAACCTGGAGGCCATGGCCTGCGGCACGCCGGTCGTCGCCTCCGGCGTCGGCGGAATCCCCGAGGTCGTCGCCGACGGCCGTACTGGCCTGCTGGTCGACGTGGACGACGCCTTCGAGGCGAACCTCGCCCGGGCGCTGGACACCGTGCTCGGCGACCCGGACGCGGCCCGCCGGATGGGGGAGGCGGGACGGGTGCGCGCGGTCGAGGAGTTCGGCTGGGACGCGGTGGCCCGGCGCACCGCGGGACTGTACGAGGAGATCCTCAAGCAGGCTTAGTCCCGCGTGCTCGGGGCATCCATGGTGGAACCAGGGTGAGGGGAGCGGCCGTGCGTGGATGGGACTACCCCCGCGGGAGCGGTGTGGGCCGGGGCGGACGGCCCTCGGTGCTCGGGATCGTGCTGGCGGGCGGGGAGGGCAAGCGCCTGATGCCGCTCACCACGGACCGGGCCAAGCCCGCCGTCACCTTCGGCGGCACCTACCGGCTCGTCGACTTCGTGCTGTCCAACCTGGTGAACGCCGACGTCCTGCGCATCTGTGTGCTGACCCAGTACAAGTCGCACTCGCTGGACCGGCACATCACCACCACCTGGCGGATGTCCAGCCTGCTCGGCAACTACGTCACCCCGGTTCCGGCCCAGCAGCGCCTGGGCCCGCGCTGGTACCTGGGCAGCGCCGACGCCATCCTGCAGTCGCTGAACCTCGTGTACGACGAACAGCCGGAGTACGTGGCCGTGTTCGGCGCCGACCACGTCTACCGGATGGACCCGCGGCAGATGCTCGCCCAGCACATCGAGGGCGGCGCCGGGGTGACGGTGGCCGGCATCCGTGTGCCCCGCTCGGAGTCGTCGTCGTTCGGGGTGATCACCCCGGGCTCGGACGGGCGCACTGTCGAGCGCTTCCTGGAGAAGCCCGCGGACCCGCCCGGTCTCGCCGACGACCCCGAGTGCGTGTTCGCCTCGATGGGGAACTACATCTTCACCACCAAGGCGCTCATCGAGGCGCTGCAACGCGACGCCGAGGACGCGCAGTCCGTGCACGACATGGGCGGCTCGATCCTGCCGCAGCTCACGAGCCGCGGCGAGGCCCAGCTCTACGATTTCAGCGACAACCACGTGCCCGGCGAGACCAGCCGCGACCAGGGCTACTGGCGGGATGTCGGCACCCTCGACGCCTACCACGAGGCGCACATGGACCTGATCGCCGAGCGGCCCGCCTTCAACCTGTACAACCGTCAGTGGCCCACCTACACGCACTCCAACCAGCTCTCGCCGGCCCGGTTCAACGCGGGCGGCATCGCGAGCGAGTCCATCATCAGCGCGGGCTGCCTGATCCGCGGCCAGGTCACCCGGTCCGTGCTCTCGCCCGGCGTGCGGGTCGACCCGGGCGCGGTCGTGCAGGGCTCGGTGCTGCACGACAACGTGCACATCGGCCGGGGCGCGATCGTCCGCGGCGCCGTGCTGGACAAGAACGTCGAGGTGCCGCCGGGCGCGACGATCGGCGTCAACCCGGAGCGGGACGCCGAGCTGTACACCGTCTCCGAGGGCGGCGTGATCGCGCTCGGGAAGGGGCAGCGCGTGCCCTGACGCGCGCGCCGTCGGACGGCTCCCGCGCGCGACGCGCGCCGTATCACCCTCTCGGAATGCCCGGGTTCGCCTCGTTCGCCCGCCACGATGCAGGCAACGATGTCGAACCTTCGGAGGGAATCCGACATGAGAGGGACCCGGCGCACGCGGCTGTGCCTGGCCGGGGTGATGGCAGCGTCCGCGCTGATCGCCACCCCCGCCGCACGAGCCGCCGAGCGGACCGACGGCCACCTCACCGACCTGGTGAACCCCTTTATCGGGAGCCAGAACGAGGGCAACACCTTCCCCGGCGCGACCGTGCCCTTCGGCATGGTGCAGCTCTCCCCTGACACCGGGCACAGCACCGGCTACGACTACACCCAGAACCGCGTCCGCGGCTTCTCGCTGGTCCATCTCTCGGGCGTCGGCTGCCGGATCGGCGGCGACCTGCCCGTGCTGCCCACCACGGGCGAGGTGACCCAGACGGACTACGCACGCTACGCGGCGGGCTTCTCGCACGCCGACGAGCAGGCGAGCCCCGGCTACTACCGCGTCGGCCTCGACTCCGGCATCCGCGCCGAGCTGACCGCGACCGAGCGCACCGGGGTGCAGCGCTACACCTTCCCGGCCACCGGCCGGGCCAACGTCCTGCTGAACGCGGCCCAGGCGCTGCACAAGCCGGTCTCCAGCTCGGTCGAGATCCTCGACGACCACACCGTGCGCACCGAGATCACCGGCCACGGTTTCTGCCGTGACACCGGCCCGTACACCGTCTACACGATCACCCGGTTCAGCCGGCCGTTCACCGCCTACGGCACCTGGGACGGGGCGGCCGTCACAGCGGGCGCCCGCACCGGCCGGGGCGGCGCCTACGTCCGCTTCGACACGACGAAGGACCGTACCGTCGAGGCCACCACCGCCCTGTCGTACGTCGACGCGCGCGGCGCGGCCGTCAACCTGCGGGCCGGCGGCGGCCGGTCCTTCGACGCGGTACGGCGCCGGGCCCGCGAGGAGTGGGAGCGGCGGCTCGCCACCGTGCGCGTCCGGGGCGGCGACCCGACGCTGCGCCGCACCTTCTACTCGTCGCTGTACCGCTCGTTCCTCGCGCCCAACATCGGCAGCGACGCCGACGGCCGCTACACCGGCTGGGACCGCCGCGTCCACCGCGCGGAACGGTTCACGTACTACCAGAACTGGTCGCTGTGGGACACCTACCGCACCCAGGCCCAGCTGCTCGCGCTGCTCGCGCCGCGCGAGGCCCGCGACATGGCGCTGTCGGTGGTGAAGGTGGACGAGGACGGCGGCTGGCTGCCCAAGTGGGGCTACGGGCCGGTCGAGACGAACTGCATGAGCGGCGACCCGGTCACCCCCTTCCTGACCACCGCCTACCAGACGGGCCTGCTCAAGGGGTTCGAGGAGCGGGCCTACCGGGCGCTGCGCAAGAACGCCGACGGGGTGCCGCCCGCCGGCTACCCGGGCATCGGCCGGGAGGCCAACGCCGAGTACATCGCCCACGGCTACGCCCCCTTCGTCAAGGACCGCCCGCTGTCGAAGCTGGGCGACTCCGACTACCACCACGGCGCGTCCGTCACCCTGGAGTACGCGCTCGCCGACGCGGTGCTCGCCCAGATGGCCCGGGGTCTCGGCCACGACGCGGACGCCGCCCGCTACGCCGCACGGTCGCGCAACTACCGCACCCTCTTCGATCCCTCGACCGGCTTCTTCCGGGCCCGGGACGCCTCCGGCGCCTTCACCGGCCCGGCGGACCCGGCCCGCGGCACCGGCTTCCACGAGGGCACCGCCTGGCAGTACCAGTGGCTGGTGCCGCAGGACCTGCCCGGCATGATCGGCCTGATCGGCGGCGCACGCGCGGCCAACGAACGCCTGGACACCTTCTTCGCCTACGACCGGCTGCTGGCCGACCCGGCGCGCACGGCCCGCGAGGTGTGGGTGCACGGGGACGCGTACGACTACTACAACGCCGACAAGTACAACCCGATGAACGAGCCCGACCTCGTCGCGCCGTACACCTACCTGGCCACCGGGCAGCCCTGGAAGACCACGGACGTGGTGCACGCGGCGCTGACCCTCTTCACCGACGGTCCCACCGGCATGACCGGGAACGACGACCTCGGCACCATGTCCGCCTGGAACGTGCTGTCGTCGATCGGGCTCTTCCCGATCCAGCCCGGCTACAGCACCTGGGGCCTGTCCACGCCGGTGTTCGACCGTGTCGACCTCACGCTCGACCGCCGCTTCTGGCCGGGCGGCGGGCTCACGGTCACCGCACCCGGCACCTCCGCCGCCGACCGCTATGTCCAGGCGGTCCGCACGGACGGCAGGCCGCACACCCGGACCTATCTGACGACGGACGCACTGCGCTCCCTGCGCGACGTCGCGTTCACGGTCGGCCCGCGCCCGTCCGAGTGGGGTACGTCACCCCAGGCGGCGCCCCCGGTGCTGAAGTGACCTCAGGACTCATGTGTCCCGCCGCTCCCCGAGAGGCGGGACTTAATCTGCTGTTAACTGAGCGTAGCTTGATCGTACTTGACCGTAATCGCCCTCCGCGTCTTGACTGTTGTCCTGCACGACCGTTAGTCCCCGTCCTTGTCGCTCCCTCTCGCTCCCTCTCGCTCCCTCTCGCTCCCTCTCGCTCCCGCTCTCTTCCCGTCGACGCGAGGCAAGCCCTTGACTTCCGACCTGCTCGCTCCCCTCGACCTGGCCTTCTGGAACATGGAGTCCGACCGGCACCCGATGCACCTGGGCGCGCTCGGTGTCTTCGCCACGCACTCGCCCACGGCGGGCGCCCACGCCGCCGACCTGCTCGCCGCGCGGGCCGCCGCCGTGCCCGGGCTGCGCATGCGCATCCGGGACGTCTGGCAGCCGCTCGCCTTCGGGGGCGCCACCCGGGAGACCGACCCGGACTTCGACCCGCTGAACCACGTACGCCTGCACGCCCCGACCGCCGACTTCCACGGCGCGGCGGGGCGCCTGATGGAGCGTCCGCTGGAGCGCGGCCGGCCGCCGTGGGAGGCGCACGTGCTGCCCGGCGAGGACGGCGTCTCCTTCGCCGTGCTGTTCAAGTTCCACCACGCCCTCGCCGACGGCCTGCGCGCGCTCAAGCTCGCCGCCGGCGTGCTGGACCCGGTCGACCTGCCCGAACGCGGCCCGCGCCCCGTCGAGCCGCCGCGCGGCCTGCTCTCCGACATGCGCAGACTGCCCGCCCTCCTGCCCGGGCTGGTCAGGGGCGCCCTGTCGGACGCCGGCCGGGCCCTCGACATCGGCGCCTCGCTGGCCCGCTCGACCCTCGGCATGCGGCCCTCGTCGGCGCTGACCTCCGCGCCCAGCGGCACCCGCCGCACGGCCGGGGTGGTCCTGGACATCGACGACGTGCACCGCGTCCGCAAGAGCGTGGGCGGCACCGTCAACGACGTCCTCATCGCCGTCGTCGCCGGCGCCCTGCGCCGCTGGCTGGACGAGCGCGGCGACGGCAGCGAGGGGGTGGCGCCGCGCGCCCTCATCCCCGTCTCCCGGCGTCGGCCGCGCACCGCCCAGCCACAGGGCAACCGGCTCTCCGGCTACCTGATACGGCTTCCGGTCGACGACCCCGACCCGCTGCGCCGCCTCGACACCGTGCGCACCGCGATGGTCCGCAACAAGGACGCGGGCCCCGACCGGGGCGCCGGCGCCGTCGCCCTGCTCGCCGACCACGTGCCCGCGCTCGGCCACCGGCTCGGCGGCCCGCTGGTCGGCCAGGCAGCCCGGCTCTGGTTCGACATCCTCGTCACCAGCGTCCCGCTGCCCGGCCTCGGCCTCAGGCTCGGCGGCCACGACCTGACCGAGGTGTACCCGCTGGCCCCGCTGGCCCCCGGCCAGTCGCTCGCGGTCGCCATCTCCACGTACCGCGGCCACGTGCACTACGGCCTGGTGGCCGACGCCCAGGCCGTTCCGGACCTGGACGTCTTCGCCCGAGCGGTGTCGAAGGAGGTGGAAACCCTCCTCACGGCCTGCGACGCCTGACGCCCGGCACCGGGCCGGCACCCGATCCCGCCCTCCCGGCCGGCCGCCCCGGGGGCGCGCCCGGGTCCGGCTCCGGGTCAGTGCCGCCCGGCCGGCCTCGGGTGCCCGCCGCGTCGCGGGTCGGCCCGGTGCGCCTGCCCGCGTCGCCTGGACCCGGGTCGGCACAGGACCCCCGCGGCGGCGCCCGCACCGCCTGCGCCGCCCGCCTGTGTCGCCCAACCTTCCAGCCCAAGCCTCCCGCCTGTGCCGCCCGAGCGTCCCGCCTATGCCGCCTGAGCGTCCCGCCGC
>NZ_JAJSZC010000228.1:5224-12923 GCF_036815105.1 Streptomyces sp. IBSBF 3136 | reverse complement strand
GGGTGGGTGGGGGGATGCCCCGGCGGCACGCCGGTGCGTCAGGGGAGCGTGCCGAGTTGTCGCGGGCAGATCAACCCCGTTCGGGGGGCCGGCCGGCCGCCGGCGCGCACACCTCCACCGGATCCCCTCACCCGCGGGGGAACCCGCCGCTCGAACCCCAGGTCGTGGCCTTGATTGAAAGCCCGAAGCAACACCGGAGGAGCCTTCGTGACTCTTTCTGCACAGGACGCGCACGCATCCGGACCCGGAGATTCCCGGACGGGCGTGTGACGGGTGGGGTGGCGGTGCCCCGGCAGGCGCCCGGAACGCCCGAGGGCCCTCCGAGCGAGGCGGAGGGCCCTCGGGTGACCGCGTGGCGGTCAGTACGTGTGCAGGGTCAGGCCGTAGCGGTTGAGGATCTCGTTGACGGGCTGGAACCAGGTCTCGCCGCCGCCGCTGCAGTTGCCCCAGCCGCCTGAGGTGACGCCCTGCGCCTGGTCCCCGGTGATGAAGGAGCCGCCGGAGTCGCCGGGTTCGGCGCAGGCGCTCGTCCTGGTCAGCTGGTGCACCGCGCCCTGGCTGTAGTTGACGGTCTCGTTCAGGGCCAGCACCGTGCCGCAGTGCCAATGGGAGGTCGACCCGGACCGGCAGACCGAGGAGCCGACGGGGGCCACGGCCGAGCCGCGCACGAGCTGATCGGGCACCGTGCCCCAGCCGAGCACGACCGGGACCGTCCACCAGCCGCTGCCCACGCTCACCCAGGCGTAGTCGTTGTCCGGGAACGAGGAGCCCTGGAAGGTGCCGATGTAGGAGCCGTCCCAGCCGTTGACCCCGGCTCCGGGCTGGGCGCAGTGCCCGGCGGTGACGAAGCCGCCGTACACCGAGAAGCCTATGGAGCAACGGACGTTGCCCGTGTAGTAGGGGTCTCCGCCGACCGTGCCGGCGGCCAGCGTGCGCGGGGCGGAACGGACGGTCCGGACGGTGACCGGCCCCGTCGCGCGGGCCCGGGACAGGAACCGCCGGACATCGTTGTCGGAGCGCGCGGAGCGGGCGATGTCGACGACGACCTTGTTGGCCTTCGGGTCGACGTGCCAGCTGCTCACACCGGACGGGGCGGACATCCGGTCGATGCGTGCCTTGACGCCGTCCAGCCGCCGGGCGCTGTGCGCGACCGTACGGACGTCGGCGCCGGCCGCTTCGATGGTGCGGCGGGCGGCCGGTGTGGCCCGCGGTGTGAGCGCGACCGTCAGGCGTCCGCGCCCGGGGTCGAACCAGGAGCCCGCGTAGGCGCCGCCGGCCGCGCGGCGCGCCCTGGGGGCGAGTGCCGAGGCGGCCCGCTCGGCCTTGAGCCGGGTCTCGGCCTGCTCGCGGGTGAGGCCGAGATCCCGCCTCATGGCGGTCAGGATCCCGTCGGCGGCGGGCTCGGCCGAGGCGGTCCCGGACGCGGTCCGGTTGGTGGGGCCGGTGGCCGAGGCGGGGAAGGCGCCCGCCGCGCTCAGGCCGCCGACGATGAGGCACGCGGCCAGGAGTGGGTGCACAAGTCTTCTGCGGTGCATGGGAGTTGCCCTTCGTCGTTCCAGTGGTGGGGTGGAACAGCCGATTTCTGAGAGCGCTCTCATGTGGCGAGGCAGAGCCTAGCCATCCCTGAGCGTCAGGTCCATGCCAATGCAGCACTTCCGTGTCGTGCTCCGCTGGACGGGTGACGGCCCATCGGGTGAAGCCGGACCGGGAAAGGGCAGACCGCCGCCGGACCGGACCGGCCTCGCGCCCCTCGCGAACGCGGGTCCAACCGACCTGCCGCACCAGGGAGAACGTCTGTCAAGGCGGGCGGCCCGAAGGGGCGGGCGTGCCGGGCGGAGCGCGCCGGGCGACGGTACAGGAGAGGTATGCGACACTCCCGGACAGCGTCCTACGCGGTCTCCCTGCTCCTCGCCGCCGCCTGCGCCCTCGCGGGCCCGGCGACCGCGGAACCGGCGCCCCGCACGACGGCCACCGGCTATGTGGCCCTCGGCGACTCCTACTCGGCCGGCGTCGGAGCCGGCGACTACCTCGGCTCCGACGCCGGCTGTCTACGCAGCGGCCGGGCGTTCCCCGCCCTGTGGGCAGCGGCGCACCGGCCGTCCTCGTTCGCCTTCACCGCGTGCAACGGCGCCCGGACCAAGGACGTGCTGGCCGGGCAGCTCCGTCCGCTCGGCCCCGGTACCGGCCTGGTCAGTGTCACGGTGGGCGGCAGTGACGCCGGCTTCGGCCGGGTCATGGCGACCTGCGTGCTCCCCGGCCGCACCGCCTGCCTGTCCGCGATCAGCGGTGCGCTGTCGTACGTCGACGGGACGCTCGCGGGCGACCTCGACCGGCTCTACGCGGCCGTCCGGAGCAAGGCGCCCGCCGCCCGTGTGGTGGTGCTGGGCTACCCGCACTTCTACCGGCTCCACGGCACCTGTTCGGGCGGCCTCCAGGACGTCGAGCGGTCGGCGCTCAACGCCGCGGTGGACCACCTCGACAACGTGATCGCGCGGCACGCCCTCGACCACGGCTTCGTCTACGCCGACCCCCGGACAACCTTCGCCGGGCACGAGATCTGCTCCGCCGGCCCGTGGCTGCGCAGCGTCACCTGGACGGACCTCACCGAGTCGTACCACCCCACGGCGCCCGGTCAGGCGCTCGGCTACCTGCCGCTGTTCGCCGGCGCGGCGGTGTGAGGGACGCCCGGCGGGCTGGGCAGCGGCCGCCAACCGACCGGTACGTTCCGCATGACCAGCGCGCAGTCCAGGGTCGCGGCCCCGGGCGGGAAGCGGCCCGGGTCGTCGAAGAAGGAGGACGCGGCGGCCCGGACCCGTCCGGCCTCCACGCGCCAGGCGTCGGTGCGCAGCTCCATGCCCTCCAGGTGGCCCGACCGGGTGGGCGAGAGTCCTCTCGTGCCGCGCCGGAAGAAACGGGACGCCTCGGTGAGGTCGGCGAAGAGCAGACTGCCGCGCAGGGCGTCGGACACGTCGACGGTGACGTCCACCCGCGTGTCGCCGTCCCGGGTCGCCAGCGCCACACGGATCCTGCGGGACGTCTCGCACACCTCGAAGTCGGCGCGGCCGTGCTCGCCGGGGAACACGCGGCCGCCGGCCCAGGCGTTGACGCGCGAGGCGGTGTCCCGGCGCGGGATGTACACACCGGTCTCGACGCCGTCCGGACCGTCCCACTCGACGGCGATGCGATGCGCGGCGTTCTCGCTGCGCAGCCCGAGCGCCTTGGGCGTCCACACCGGCCGTACGTCCCCGAGGCGCAGCAGGCAGATGCCCGCGACCGCGTACCCCCGTACCAGTTGTGGGCGCAGCGGCTCGGGCAGGAGGCGTGCCGCGGCCTCCGGGGCGACCCGGTAGTTCACCAGAAGCCGTCGTTCGATGACGCTGGACAGGTGCGGCTGCCTCATGCTTCCCCCGGTTCTTCGGACTTTCCGTTGTGCGCCCCAGGGCGCCATCTGGTGTGGCGGAGCACGATCTGCTCGGGGCAGACGGCGCTGAGGAACCGGCCGACGCCGGTCGCCAGGCGGTCCTCGGCAAGGGTGTAGAGGATCCGGTTGCCGTCACGGCGCTCGGTGACCAGGCCGGCCCCCTTGAGCACCCCGAGGTGCCGTGAGACGGAGGGCGCGCTGATCGGGAACCTGCCCGCGATCTCGCCGGCCGCCAGTTCGCCCTGCCTCAGGTACTCGAGGATCTGACGCCTCGTCGGGTCGGCGAGGGCCCGGAAGACCCCTGTCTCGTCCTGCGCTTCTGCCACACCAGATATTTAGCATGTTGGCTAAGGAGCTAACAAGGGAATCGTCGGATCCCTCGGGGGTTCCTCGGGGCGGCGTGCCCGTCGTACCTCCTCGACGATCGCCCAGGCGTCCGCCACCGGGCCCACGTGACCGAGCTTGTCGGGGTTGAGGACGGTGCGGATCGCCTGGATCCGGCCGTCGAGGATCTCCAGTGCCCAGGTGTTGACCACTTTGCCGTCCCGGTCGCGGAAGACGGCGCCAGGCCGGCCGTTCACCTGGCGGGGTTCCACCACGCCGCCGACCCGCAGGAACGGCGAGAGGAGGACGGAGAGCGCCCAGGCCACCTTCTCGGCACCGAACACGCCCTTGCCCCACCGCGGTGCCTTGCCCCCGCTGTCACCGATCAGGTGGACGTCGGCGGCGAGCAGCTCGCGCAGCCCGTCGACGTCGCCCTCCCTGAAGGCCTCGAAGAACCGTTCGGCGAGTTCCTCGCGTTCCTTGCGGTCGGCCGCGAAACGCGGCCGACCGGCGTCCATGTGACGGCGTGCCCGCACCGCGAGCTGACGGCACGCCGGCTCGGCGCGTCCCACCGCCGACGCGATCTCGGCGAAGCCGAAGCCGAAGACCTCCCGCAGCACGAACACGGCCCGTTCGAGCGGAGTGAGCCGTTCGAGCAGGAGCAGGGCCGCCGTCGACACCGAGTCGGCCAGCTCCGCGGACCGGGCCGGATCCTCGTAGGGGTCGGCGAGCAGCGGCTCGGGGAACCAGGGCCCCACGTACTCCTCCCGGCGGACCCGCGCGGAGCGCAGCACGTCGATCGAGAGGCGGGTCACCACCGAGGAGAGGAACGCCGTGACCGAGACGGGGCGCGTCGTGGTGGTCTCGTAGCGGAGCCAGGTCTCCTGGACCGCGTCCTCGGCCTCGCTCACGCTGCCCAGGATCCGGTAGGAGATCGAGAACAGCAGCGGCCGCAGTTCCTCGAACTCCTCCGCACGGGTGGTGCCGCTTCCCTCGGGCGCCGTCATGCCAGCTCCTCCTCGAAGCCCTGGCGCCACGTCGGGTGGCGCAGTTCCCAGCCGAGTTCGCGCTTGGCCTTCGCGTTGGAGAAGCCGCGTCCCTCGGTCATCATGACGACCGCCTGGTCACCGGCGAGCAGCCGGGCCAGCCACACCGGGACCCGCATCGGCCGTTTCGCTCCCGCGCAGGCGGCCAGCCAGGGAAGCCACTCGCTCGCGGGGGCGGGCTCGTCGTCGACGATGTTGAACACGCCCCGGGCTTTTTGCTCCACGGCCAGGACGGTGGCGCCCGCGGCGTCGTCGAGGTGCACCCACGAGCTGTAGCCGGTCCCCCGCCCGACGAGCGGGTACTGCCGCTTGCGGATCAGCTCGACCTGGTCGTCGATGGCGCCGGGGCCGTAGAACGCGCCGTAGCGCAGGACGGCGCCGCCGGCCCCGAGGACGGCGTCCTCGGCGTAGCGCAGCGTTTCCAGGCCGGCCTGCGCCGCCGTGCCCTGGAGCAGGTCGAGCGGGTCGTCCTCGGTCTTCACCGGGCCGCCCTCGCGGATCCCGTTCCAGCTGGCGTACCCCTGGGCGACGACGTGCGGCACCCCGGTCGCCGCGGCCGCGGCCAGCAGGTGGTCCGTGCCCTCTCTGCGCAGCCGGTTGGTCCTGGCGAACCAGCGGTCCGGATGCTTGATGTCGGGCTTGCCGGCGTGCGCCACGGAGATCGCGGTCATCTGGTGCACGACCGCGTCCGGCCCGGCCGCGGCCACCGCCTCTCCCACCGACTCCGCGTCCAGCCCGTCCATCACGACGCCCGTCGCGCCCAGCCGCTGCACCAGGCCCAGCTTGGCGGCGCTCGTCGTCGTGGCCGTCACCTGATGCCCCCGCGCCACCAGCTGCGGCACCAGCCGCCGCCCCAGCACCCCGCTGCCGCCTGCCACGAACACCCGCATGATCGTCGTCCTCCAGGTTCGGGGAATCGTCTCCCGGACTCGAGACGGGACAGCCCCGTCGTTCGTGACATCGGTGCGGCGGGTGCGGCGGCTCGGCTCGGCAGGCTCGGCGGGCCGGCGGCCGGGGGCCCGGCCACCGCCGAATGGATGGATCTTGTGACCAGTCCGCTCGTCCCATCGGGTGGGGGGCGCCACGAAACCTACGTTGGGGCCATGAGTTCCCTTGTGAGCCGGCCGCCGTCGGTGGTGAGGCAGCCTTCGATGGGCGAGTTCCAGGAGTGCGGCCACCGCGTGGGCCACAACGATGCGAAGGGCTCGCCGCGCATCGGGGCGTTCCTGAGCCCTGAGGACCCGCTGTGGTACCCGCGCCGTTCGACGGCCTCGCCGGCCCTGGACCGCGGCTCCTGTTCCTGCCGGCGCGTGCTCCGGGGAGAGCACCGCCGGGGTACGGCCACCCGGGTGCGACGGCTGTGTGCCACCTACGACGAGGGCAGCCGCTGCCCGCCGTCCACCCTCGGAATCGACCCGCGCGGGCGCCTTTGAGAACTCTCGGGCGGTGATCGACCCACTTGCTCCTGTGCGAGGTTGAACAATGGACTTCTCCAGTGCGCTGAGGCACCTCTCCGAGGCGCAGAAACCCGGTAGAGGAGTGTCCCTCTACACCCGGTTCGTCAACCGGCCGGCCGGCCGGCTGCTCGCGGCCGGCGCGCACCGGGCCGGGCTGACTCCCAACCAGGTGACCGCCGCCAGCGCCGCCGTCACGTTCACGGCTCTCGTCGCCATCGCCTGCTGCCAGCCCGTGCCGGCGCTCGGGCACTGGGTCGCCCTGGCCCTGGTGCTCGGCTTCGCCCTCGACTCCGCGGACGGTCAGCTGGCCCGGCTGCACCGCACCGCGAGCCCGACCGGCGAGTGGTCTGACCACGTGGTGGACTGCGGGAAGCTCCTGGGCATCCACTCGGCCGTCCTGATCTCCTTCTTCCGCTTCTTCGACCTGCCGCATCCGGCCCTGCTGCTCGCCCCGCTCGTCTTCCAGTTCTCGGCCGTGCTGCTGTTCTTCGGCGGGATCCTGACGGAGCAGCTGCGCAGACGGCAGACCGAGCCCGACGCCGGGGGCAGGCCCCTGTCCGCCGTCCGCGGCATGGCGCTGCTGCCCCTGGACTACGGGCTGCTGTGCATGACGTTCGTGTTCCTGGGCCACCGGCAGGTCTTCCTCGCGCTGTACGCCACCCTGCTGGCCGCCCACGCGGCGCTCCTGCCCGCCTTCCTCGTCAAGTGGTACCGCGAGCTCGCACACCGCCGCCCGGCGGAGCACTCACGGGCCCTCGCGCTGGGCCGAAGCGCGTGAGGGGACCGGCGGTGCCCGCGCCGTAGGGCAAGGGTGCTCTTGCGGGCCCCGGCGGCCCGGGCCGAGGCGCAGAACGCCGCGGGCGCCGGGCTCAGCGGGGCCGGGGTTGCGCGGGTGCGAGGCTTCACGGGCGCGGGGCTCCGCGGGCGCGGGGCTTCGCGGGCGCGGGGCTTCGCGGGCGCCCGGCCTCACAGGCGCCAGACCCTGGGGCGCCGGACTACCGCGGGCGCGGGGCATCGCAGCGCCCGGCCGAGCGGGTGCTGGGCTTCGCAGGCACCCGGCCTCGTAGGCGCCAGACCTCAGGGCGCCGGACTCCGCGGGCGCGGGGCATCGCAGCGCCAGGCCAAGTGAGTGCGAGGCCTCGCAGGCGCCCGGCCTCACAGGCGCCAGACCTCGCGGGCACCGGCATCCGCAGACGCGGGGCGTCACGGGCTTCGGACTCGGGCGCCGGACTCCGCAGGTGCCGGCACCCCAGGTGCCAGTCCTCGCAGGCACCGGCCTCCGCAGGCGCGGGAATCACAGACTTCGGACCCCGGCGCCGAGCGCCGCGAGCACCGCACTCCACAGGCGCCAGGCCGAGCAACTGCGAGGCTCCACAGGCACCCGGCCTCACAGTCGCCGGGCCTCGCGGGCGCCGGACTCCGCCGACACCGGGCCGAGCAACTGCGAGGCT
>NZ_JAJSZC010000228.1:0-5124 GCF_036815105.1 Streptomyces sp. IBSBF 3136 | reverse complement strand
CCACACGCGCCAGGCCTCACAGTCGCCGGGCCTCGTGCGCGCCGGGCTCCCCGCATACACCGGGCCGCCCGGGCACAGGGGCCTCGCGGGCGCCGGACTCCGCCGACACCGGGCCGAGCAACTGCGAGGCTCCACACGCGCCAGGCCTCACAGTCGCCGGGCCTCGTGCGCGCCGGGCTCCCCGCAGACACCGGGCCGCCCGGGCACAGGCCCTCGCGGGCGCCGGGCTGCTCCGGCGGGCCGCCTCGTGGGCGGGGCTCAAGGGTTTGGCGTCCGGTGCGGGTGGCCCCGCCGGGCGGAGGCACGCGTGTCGATGGTGAGGGCCGCACGCCGTGGGCGTTGTGTGCCGGAACCGGCTGTGCCGCGCTCTCGTTCACATGCCCGCTGAGGCCCGGCGGTGTGCCTGGTCGAACTCTGTCAGCGCGTCGCCGCCGGTCTGCCACGGCCAGGCGCTGACGACGCCGCCGAGCGCCTCGAAGACCGGGTGGGCCTCACGGCGCCGGTCGGCGGCCATCAGCGCGTAGGCGAGGAGGTTGAGGTCGGCGAGCGCCCTGGCGTGGCGCAAAAAGCCGGGCTGCACCCAGGTGTGGGCCACCCGGTCGAGAGCCTGGGCCGCCATCGCCTGGGACCAGTGGTTGCGCGCGACCAGCGCCTCGAAGCCGCCCCGGCCGAGGACGGTCTGGTACTGGAGGACCTGGGCGGTCAACTCCGTGGCCGCGCAAGGGGCGTTGGCCGGCATCCGGGCGCTGAGGCCGTCCACGAACTCCAGGACCTGCATGCGCGAGCCGGACTCCTCCGGAGTGAGATAGGTGAGCATGCTCAGGTATGCCTCGCGGTTCCAGCGGTCGCGTCCGAGCACCTCGTTCCACACCCCGAACACCTGGGGCTGCTGCCAGCGTTCCACACGGGCCACGCCCAGCAGGACGACCCAGGGGGTGGGGTCCTCGGGGGCGAGTTCCGCGGCCCGGAAACAGCTCTCGATGACGTCGGTCCGGTCCTCCAGGTGTCCCCGCGAGCGGGCGCTCACCACCTGGGTCCAGGCGTGGAGGACGAGCGCGCTCGGGTTGCGCGGCTCGCGCGCGGCCCAGGAGCGGGGCAGATGGGAGTCGGCGAGGAAGTCGGCGAGCACACCGATGCGGTGCGTCCGCCGGTCCCAGTCCCCCGGGTCCTGGTCGAGGATCCGGGAGATCTGCGCCACGCACAGGTCCGTCGTCGCGATCGTTCCGGTCCTCGTGGTCGCCAGGAGACTCTTCAGCAGTTTGCCCAGGTCCTGGTCGTCGAGTTCCGGGGCGAGACGCGCCCGTCTGCGGCGACTTGAAAGAAATGCCATGCCCGGAGGCTAGAGGCGCTCACGATTCACACAAGGTTTCCACCGAGATCGTTATGGATTACACGTCTCATCTGCGGGTTACTCGTCCGTACCGCGATACGGGGAGACCACTCACGCCTCCGGCAGCGCGTCCGGCAGGCCGAGCGCGGCGGACACCTGGCGCCAGATGGCGGTGAGCGCCGTGTCGAGGGTGACGGCCGGGTCACGCAGCATGAGGCGGATGCCGTAGCCGTCGCTGAGGGACAGCACCAGGGTGCTGAGGCCGTCCACGTCGGCCGGTGCGAACTCCCCCGAGGCGATGCCGCGTCGTACCGCGCCGGCCACCCAGGCGTGCAGCTGCGCGTACAGGTCGACGGCGAAGGCCCGGGTGGTCTCGTCGCGCAGGGACCGGGCCCACAGCTCCTGCCACAGCCGCCAGTCCTGGCGCAGTTCGGGATCGGTGGGCAGCAGGCTGCGCAGGATACGGGCCAGTACGACCGCCGCCGGTGCCGTCTCAGCGTCGCGTTCGGCGTCGAGGGCGGTGTTGGCGAAGGAGTGGGTCATCGCCTCGGTGAACAGCTTCTCGCGCGTGTCGAAGTGGTAGTGCAGCAGGGCGGTGGACACGCCGGCCCGCTCGGCGACCATGCGCATACGGATCTTCTCGAAGCCGATCTCCGCGATGACCTCGCACGCCGCCGTCAGGATGCGCTCACGCGTGTCTGCCGTGCGCACTTTGGTCGACACCATGCCGCTCCCCTCGTCCGGTGGTCGTACGTCGTGACCATTTTTACTCACCTCGGGCCCGCCGGTGCGGCCGCCTCGGGTCGCGCTCGCGCGTCGTAGGTGTGGAAGCCCCGCCCGGACTTCCGCCCGAGCAGGCCGGCCTCGACCATCCGGGACAGCAGCGGCGGCGGGGAGTACTGCGGTTCGCGGAACTCGGCGTACAGCGACTCGGCGATGGCGTGGGTGGTGTCCAGGCCGATGAGGTCGGCGAGGGCCAGCGGTCCGACGGGGTGGGCGCAGCCCAGGACCATGCCGCGGTCCACGTCCTCGACGCTCGCGCTGCCCGACTCCACCATGCGGACGGCGGCCAGCAGGTACGGCACGAGCAGCGCGTTGACGACGAATCCGGCCTTGTCCCGGGTGCGGACGACCTCCTTGCCGAGTCTGCCGGTCACGAAGGTCTCGGCACGGTCCGCGGTGCCCGGCGAGGTGAGGAGGGACGGGACGAGTTCGACCAGCCGCAGGACCGGTACGGGGTTGAAGAAGTGCACGCCGACGACGCGGTCCGGTCGGGTGGTCGCGGCGGCGAGCCGGATGACGGGGATGGAGGAGGTGTTCGTGGCGAGGATGGTGCCGGCCCCGGTGACCACGGAGTCGAGGCGGGTGAAGACGTCGAGTTTGAGGCGTTCGTCCTCGGCCACGGCCTCGATCACGAGGTCGCGGTCGTGCAGTGCCTCCATCCGGTCGGTCACCGTGACCAGGGCGGAGGCGGCGTCGTGCTGGTCGGCGGTGATCCTGCCGTGCGCGGTGGCCCGGTCGAGCGATCGGGTGATGCGCAGGCGGCCCTCGCGGGCCGCCTCCGCGTCGCGCTCCACCACGGTCACCGGCAGGCCGGCCCGCGCACAGACCTCGGCGATGCCCGCGCCCATCAGTCCGCAGCCGACCACTCCGACGCGTTCGATGCCGGTCATCCGAGCTTCCCTTCGATCCGTGTGAGCGTGGGTGTCAGGCGGTGGGCAGGTCCAGCACGCCCGTGCCGCGCTTGACGAGTTCATTGGCGATGATCAGCCGCTGGATCTCGGAGGTGCCCTCCCAGATCCGGTCGACGCGCAGCTCGCGGTACATGCGCTCGACGGGGTAGGTGCGGTCGTAGCCGCGGCCGCCGAAGATCTGCAGGCACCGGTCGGCGACGCGGCCCGCGGCCTCGCTGGCGGCGAGCTTGGCGGTGGAGGCCTTGGCGTGCAGGGTCTTGCGGTCGGTGCCCGGCTGGTCGGCCTCCCAGGCGACCTGGTGGGTGTAGGCGCGGTTGACGGCGATGTCCACGGCGCAGTCCGCGAGCATCCCCTGGATCAGCTGGTACGAGGCGATCGGCGCGCCGAACTGCTCACGCTCCACCGCCCAGTCCCGGGCCAGTTGGAGGGCGCGCTCGGCGGCGCCGACGGTGCGGGCCGCGATCATCAGGCGCTCGTCGGTGAACCACTCCTTGGTCAGCTCGTAGCCGTTGCCGACACCGCCGAGCACGTCCTCGTCGGCCACGAAGACGTCGGTGAAGGTGAACTCGGGGTGCCCGTTGACCGCGGAGTGCATGAAGCGTGGCACACGGGTCATCTCGACGCCGGGCGCCGCCTTGTCGACGAAGAAGAGGGTGGGCAGCCGGTCCGGTCCGGCGTCCGCCTGCACCAGCAGGAAGTCCGCGATGTCGCCGCAGGTGACGAACCACTTCTCACCGTTGAGCAGCCAGCCGCCGTCGGTGCGGGTGGCGGTGGAGGTGCCGGAGGAGGGGTCGGAGCCCGCGCCCGGCTCGGTGACGGCGAACGCGTCGAACCTCTCGGCCCGGATGACGGGCAGCAGGTACTTCTCGCGCTGCCGTTCGTCGCCGTACGCGAGGACGTTGGCCGGCCGCCAGGGGATGTCCCAGAGGCAGTTGGTGACCTTCCCGAACTCCTCCTCCACGATGACCTGGTCGAGGAGGCGGAGACCGGCGCCGCCCCACTCGGCGGGCATGTTGATGGCGTAGACGCCGGCGTCCATCGCGGCCCGGGTCAGTTCGGTGACGAGGTGCTGGGGCAGGGGGCCGCCGGCCTGCTCGGACCGGTCCTCGTAGCGCATCAGCAGTCGGGCGTAGTCGGCGGCGCGGCGCTTGAGGTCGGCCTGCTCGGGGGTGTAGCGCATGTCCATGGGGGCCTCTTCGGTCGGTCACACGGTCGGGTCAGGCGAGTACGGCTCGGGAGTCCAGGGCGAGGACCCCGTGGGGGCGCACGAGCAGGGGGTTGACCTCCAGTTCGGCGATCTCGGGGTGCGCGGCGGCGAACGCGGTGACGGTCTCGACGGCCGCCGCGGCGGCCGCGACGTCGACGGGCGGGCGGCCGCGTACGCCGTCGAGCAGGGCCGCGGTGCGCAGGCCGCGCAGCAGGCGCTCGGCGCGGTCGGCGGGCGCGGGGGCCAGGGTGAAGGCGACGTCGCGCAGCGCCTCGGCCAGGACTCCGCCGAGGCCCACCATGGCGACCGGCCCGAAGCGCGGGTCCCGTTTGACGCCGACGATCAGTTCGACGCCGTCGGTCAGGTCGGCCATTGCCTCCACGGAGTAGGAGGAGGCGCCGAGGCGGGCGTGCATCTCACGGAAGGCGGCGAGCAGTTCGTCGGGGCCGGTCAGGCGCAGGGCCACACCGCCCGCGTCGGACTTGTGCAGCAGGTGCAGCGCCTTGAGGACGTAGGGGCCGGGGAACTCCGCGGTCACGGCGAGCAGTTCGGACTCGCCGTGGATCTCCCGGGCGGCGGGGAAGGGGAGTCCGGCGGCTTCGAGCGCTCTGCGGGTCTCCAGATAGCCACTCTCCCGCAGGGGTGGCGCGGTGCGGGGAAGCGGGACGACGCCGGTGTGCGGTGGGCGGGGCGCGGTGGCGGCGAGGGCACGGGCGGCGTCCTCGGTGGCGGCGAAGACCGGGACGCCGGCCGCCGTGAGGGTGCGGCAGCTGGGCGACGTGGGGTACATCGACTGCACCACGAGGGGCTTGGCGGTGGCGGAGTGCCGGGCGGCGATGACGCGCGCGGCCTCCTGTTCGCCGTCCGCGAGGACCGTGCCCCCTCCCCCGAGC
>NZ_JAJSZC010000227.1:0-12926 GCF_036815105.1 Streptomyces sp. IBSBF 3136 | reverse complement strand
GGTGGTGGCCGTGCGGGTGGGGGGCGAGCGGCGGCCGGTGCGACGGGGCGGCGTGCCGGGCGGCGAGGGTGTGGGCGAGGAGGGTGTCGACACCCTCGCCGGTGCGGGCGCAGGACCGTACGGTCTCCACCCCGGGGTTGACCCGCTGGACGTTCGCCAGGAACGCGGCCTCGTCGAAGCCGGCCGCCTGCGCGAGGTCGGTCTTGGTGATGACGACCAGGTGGGCGGAGCCGAACGCGGTGGGGTACTTCAGCGGCTTGTCCTCACCCTCGGTCACGGCCATCAGCACGACCCGCAGGTTCTCGCCGAGGTCGTAGGAGGCCGGGCAGACCAGGTTGCCGACGTTCTCCACGAAGAGCACCGCGGTGTCGGCGGGCAGCCAGCCCTCCAGGTGCCCGCGCACCTGCCGGGCCTCCAGGTGGCACAGTCCGTCGGTGAGCACCTGCTGGACCGGCGCGCCCGAACGGGCCAGCCGGACGGCGTCGTTCTCGGTCGCCAGGTCCGCGGTGAGCGCGGCGACCGGGACGTCCCGCTCGACCGCCCGGGCCAGCACCCGGCCGAGGAGTTCGGTCTTCCCGCTGCCGGGGCTGGAGAGCAGGTTGACCAGGGTCACGCCCTGCCGTGTCAGGTCCTCGCGCAGGCTCGCGGCCAGGTCGTCGTTCTTCGCCAGGACGGCCTGTTTGACGTCGGACCGGCACATGGGCTCAGCTCCTCGGAGTCGTACGGCAGAGCCCCGGCCGTGTCCGGTACGGCCCGGGTCTCACCGATCTTCGGCTCCTGCGGGCCCGTGGCCGGGCAGCGCAGCCGCGTGCGGGGTCCCGGATTCCACCGCCCGGCCCAACGCCGGGGCGGGTGCGGCGGGGTCGGCCAGCAGCACGGGGACCAGCGTGTGCAGCGCGTCCACGGCCCGGTCGACCGCTTCCCGCACGGGTGCGCTCAGTCCCGGCGCGATGTCCTCGTCGCCGCGGGGCAGGACGCCGGGCTCGCAGGCCAGCACCAGGACCCGGGGCAGCGGTTCGTCGCCGAGCTGCGCCGCCAGGGCCAGCACCTTCTCCGGGTCCATGCCGTGGGCCTCGGGGACGGCCGTGCCGTCGGGCGGTTCCGCCTCGACCAGGGTGAGGGTGCCGGGACGGTGGCCGCGCGGGGCGGCGTCGACGAGGACGGCGGTGGCGCAGCCGTCCAGCAGGGTGTAGGCGAGGTCCATGCCGCGGATGCCGAAGTCTCGCACCGTGGCACCGGGCGGCAGCGGGCGCCGGTCGAGGGCGCGGATCACCTCGGGGCCGAACGCGTCGTCGCCGAGGAAGATGTTGCCGACGCCCGCCACCAGCAGCCGGCCGGTCGCGGGGCTCACCCGGCCGCTCCGTCGAGCGGTGCCAGCGGGCGGGTGGAGGCGGCCGGCTTCTTGCGGACGAACGCCGACCGCAGGGCGTGGTAGGGGGCTTCGGGGTCGAAGAAGATGGCGCGCATGCGCTCGAGTTCGTCACGCCGGAACTCCGCGAGCGGGCGTGCCTCCTCGTCGGCGCGGCGGGCGGCCGCCTTGGCGGCGATCCGCTGGGCGAGGTCCGGGGCGGCGGCCAGCTCGGCGGCCAGCCGCCCGGTCTCGGCGGCGAACTCGCCCGGGCCGGTGCGTACGATCCGGTCCACCAGCCCGATACGGGCGGCCGACGCGGTGCTCAGGGGCAGCGCCTCGGTGGTCAGCCGGTGGGCGGTGTCCGTGCCGACGCGGCGCGGCAGTGTGTACGTCCAGAACTCGGACCCGTACAGGCCCATCCGCCGGTAGTGCGGGTTGAGGACGGCCCCGCCGCGGCACCAGACCTGGTCGGCGGCGAGGGCGAGCATGGCGCCGCCCGCCGCGGCGTTGCCGCCGAGCGCGGCCACCACGAGCCGGTCGGTGGTGCGCAGCACGGCCTCGGCCAGGTCGTCCATGGCGTTGATGTTGGCCCAGGACTCCTCGGCCGGGTCGGCGGCGGCCTCGATGACGTTCAGGTGGATGCCGTTGGAGAAGAAGTCGCGTTCAGAGCCGAGCACGAGGACCCAGGTGGGGTCGGCGAGCGCGTGCTCGTAGGCGGCGCGGAGCCTGCGGCACTGGTCGGTGCTCATGGCGCCGCCGGGGAAGGAGAAGGTCAGGAAGCCGATGGCGCCGCGTCTGCGGTAGCGGATGTCCGTCCAGGTGCGCCGGTCGGCGGCCAGTTCGAAGGGGACGGGGGCCTCGGGCAGCGGGGCGCCCAGGGAGGCGAGCACGGAGGCGGCGGGGCGGCGAAAGGGCGCGGGGTCGCCGGAGTTCTTGCGGGGGCGCAGTTCGGGGATCCACACGGCGCCGTCGCGGGTGGCCCGGCAGACCGCGCCCGCCCGCGTGGCGAGCAGTTCGCCGGGGCGGCCGCGCAGTTCGTCCTCCCGGTGGCCGCCGTGCAGGAAGACCTCGTGGCCGAGGATCTCGTCCAGGACGCCGGGCTGGGAGTCGGCGCCGCGCAGCTTGCGCAGCACGGTCCCGGTGCTGTCGTGGTCCCAGTCGATACGGCGCCGGTCCTGCCGGAAGAAGTCGCGCCAGACGATGTCCGGGCCGTCGCCCGCTTCGCCCGTCTGCGGGCGGGGCTTGTACGAGGCGTCGGCGTAGCGGCGTACGGCCAGCAGGACGGCGGACACGGCGGCGTCGGAGGCCTCGTTGCGGTAGAGGTCGCTCTTGCCGACGGCCGGCACGGGGAACGGCTCCGCCGCCCAGATGTCGCCGGCGTCCATGGCGGCCTCCGCCTGGAGCACCGTCACGCCCCAGTGGGGCGCCTCGCCGGCGATCGCCCAGTCCAGCGACGACGGGCCGCGGTCGCCGGGCGGCCCGGGATGGACGATGAGGCAGGTGCGTTCCCGCCAGACGTCCTCGGGCAGGGCGGTCTTCAGCATCGGCGCGACGATCAGGTCCGGGTCCAGTTCACGGACGGCGGCACGGACCGGTTCGGCGCCGTGCGTGGCGAGGACGACGTCCACCCGGTGTCCTTCGTCCGAGAGTTCGACGTACACGCGTTGGGAGAGGCTGTTGAACGCGCTGGCGACGAGCAAAATGTTCATGCCATGGCATGTTGGTCTGTTTGTCGCATTCCGGGAAGAACCCGTGCGGCGTTTCCTCATCCCCCGTCAGGTCTCCTCCTCCATCCGGATCGCGCTGCGCAGATCCTCGAAGGCCTGCCCCCGCTCGTCCTTGTGGGCCTCCAGCAGGGCACCGGCGATCGCGTCGAGCTTGCGCTGGATGGCGTGCTCGGCCCGCATCTCCGCGTTCTTCAGCAGCGCGAGCAGCAGCAGGGTGACCGCGGTCATGGACTCGCCCGCCAGCAGCAGCAGTTCGATGTTCAGGTGAGCCGCGTGGGCGGCGGCGAAGAAGCCGACGAGGAGCAGGCAGAACAGGAAGAAGGCCGGGGAGCTGGTGAGGTTGGAGGCGTACTCGGCGAGCTGCTCGAACCGGCCGCGGCGCGGGCCGCCGCGGTGGACGGGGTTCTTGAAGGTCATGCGGCGAGGCTTACCCCGGCCCGGGGGGCGACCACCGCGGGGGCGCGGCTGCCAGCGGCGGGACCAGGTATGACCAGGCCGGACCAGGTGTGACCGGGGTCTGACCGGGGTGGGACCGGGGTCTGACCGGGAGCGTGAGCCGTCAGGCGGCGAGGGCCGGTCCGGACCGGAGGCGGTCGAGGAGCTGGTCGCGGTGGAGGTCGGCCACGGGCGCCAGGAGGTCGGGGTGCCTGAGCAGCGCGGCGGCACGCCGGTCGCCGTCGTCGGGGTCGAGCAGGCGGCGGAACTCGGCCGACGGGCCCGCGATGTGCTCTCCCCCGGCCAGCGCGCCGACGGCGGTGCCGGCCAGCTCCGGATCGGTCAGCAGGCCGGCGGCCCAGCTCGCCACGACCTCGTCGACCCAGGTGCGCCACGCCCAGTCCTCCGGCGCGTCCTCGCCGGCCGCGTCGGCGCCGGTGATCCAGTCCAGACGGGCCGCGCCACCGGGCCCGGCCAGGGTGACGAGCCCGGCGTCGATGTCGGTCGGATAGCGCAACCACGCCGCGACCGTGACGGCCTGCCGCGCCTGCGCCTCGCACAGGGCGGAGGACAGCGCGCCGCCGCAGGGCGGGTAGGCGCCGGTCAGCCAGCGGGCCGTCGCGGCGATCAGGGGGGACAGATCTGTGAGCACTACCGGGCCGTCCGAACTGCGTGAGGGGAACAGGGGCTCGTCGCCACGGTAGCCCGCGGCCCGGCGCGTTTGGAGGGGGCTGGGAACTTCGTCATATGTGGCCTGGAGCACGTCAGGGCCCCGGCCGACGTGTGGCCGGGGACCGCGGGGGAACTCGGGGCGCGCCCGCCGGAAGGCGGGCCGCGCACTCGGGAGGCCTGATGACGACGGACGCCGGTCGGTACGACGACCAGGGCGAGGTGCCCCTCGCGGGCTACGCGGCCCTCGCCTCCGCGCTCGCGACGGGCGTCGGCGTCTACGCCATGGTGGCAAGGTACCGGGGGGTCCGGCTGCCGGAGCGTTTCCCGCCCTGGGACGTGGTCCTCCTCGGGGTGGCGACGTACAAGACGTCCAGGCTGCTGACCAGGGACACGGTGACGAGTTTCGTGCGCGCCCCGTTCACCCGCCGGACCGGCCGGGGAGAGGGGAACGAAGTCCTCGACGAACCGCGCGGCACGGGGGTGCGGCGGGCGCTGGGCGAGCTGTTGTCCTGCCCGTTCTGCACCTCGGCCTGGACGGCGACGGCACTGGTGTGCTCGTACACCGCCTCGTCGCGTCTGACCCGCACGGTGTGCGGGGGTCTGGGCGCGGTGACGGTGGCGGACTGGCTCCAGTACGCGTGGACCTGGACCCAGCAGTCGGCCGAGGAGTGAGACGCCGGAGCGCCCACGGCTCTCGGCGGGGACCCGTGCGACGCGGACGGACCTCCCGCCACCGGCCCGCAGGCCCTGGGAGCGCGGCACCGTGAGGAAGGAAGCGCCCTCATGCACCACGACGAGATGATCGGAAAGGTCCAGGCGCTCGCCGCGCTGCCCGACCGCGGGGCGGCCGAGCGGGCGGCGCGGGCCGTGGTGAGCACGCTCTCGGAGCGGCTGCCGGCCGGGCTCGCCCGTCACGTGGCCGCTCAGCTGCCGGCGGACCTCGCGGCCTCGATGCGCGAGGCGGCCGACGCCTCGCCCGCCCCCGACTCGGGCACCGCGGGTGAGGTGTTCGGGCTCACCGTGTTCGCCGGGCGGATCGCCGACCGGGCCGGGACCGACGAGGACACCGCCCTGCGGGACGCCGCGGCGGTGCTGGAGGTGCTGGACGCCGCCCTGGCCCCCGAGCTGACCGAGCGGATGGCCGGTGCGCTGCCCGCCGACATCCGGGACCTGTTGCCGGTCGGGCGCGCCGAGGAGGGCGGCGGCCCGGGCTGAGGCCCCCGACCACCGAGGCGGGGCCGCACGCGGCTTCCGGCCGCTGCTTCCGGCCGCTGCTTCCGGCCGCTGCTTCCAGCCGTTGAGGCAGGGAGGCACGCGGCTCCCGGCCGCACTGATCGCGCCCGGTGATCGGCGCTCCTATCGCCGGTGCACGCGTATCAGAGGCCGTCTGAACAGGGACCGGCGCCGGGCGTGCCGGGCGGCCGGGGCCGTGCGGGTGACCCAGCGGTCCTCGACCTGGTCCAGGCCGTAGAGCAGCACGCTGAGCACGGGGAGCAGCAGAAGGGCGACGGTGACCACGGGGGTCTCCTCCCGGCCGGCGACGCCGCCCGAGTGCCCCTGCCCCGGCCCCTGCAACGCCCGCGGGTTGTGGAGGTCCTGTGACCGCGCGTTGTACGGCCGCCTCCGCCCGCTTGCCCGTACCGTTCTCGACAGGCGTGTCGGTCAGTGACGACCCGGAGGCGCAACGTAGCGGGAGGCGCGGTGGGCGGTGCGGGACGGCGGACGGGTGCGGGGCGCCGGGCGGGCGGCACGGTGCTGGGCAGCCGGCCGGCGTACACCGTACGGCTGCCGGCGGGCGCGCGTTCCGAGCCGGACGGCCCGGCCGGCGGGCGGGTGGTGCCGTGGCTGCGGTTCGCCGCGGCCTACGCCTGGCGGCTAGTCCTCGTCGGCCTCGTCGTCTACGGCGTCTTCACCATCCTCGGCCGCTTCCAGCTGGTCGCGGTCGCCGTGTTCCTGGCCCTCGTCGTCACCTCGGTCCTGCGTCCGCTCGCCGATCTCCTGAACCGGCTGCTGCCCCGGCCGCTGTGCGTGGCCGTCGCGCTCGTGGGCAGCCTGCTGCTCCTGATGGGTCTGCTCGCGCTGGTGGGCAACGCGGTGGCCGGCCAGTCGGGCACGCTGGCGAACGAGTTCCGGGGCGGCTTCCACCGAATCGAGCTGTGGCTGCAACGGCCGCCGTTCCGGCTCAGCACCAACCGCCTCAACGCGCTGGAGCGCCAGGTCACGAACTACCTCTCGGCCCACCGGTCCGACCTCCTCAGCAGCGCGGTCTCCCAGCTCGGCCGGGTCGTCGAAGTGGTCACCGGCGCGGCGCTGGCGCTGTTCGCGTCCGTCTTCTTCATCCACTCCGGCGAGCGCATGTGGGCCTGGGCACGGGACGAGCTCGTGCCGAGCGGGGCACGGCCGGCCTGGGACCGGGCGGGGCGGGCGGCGTGGACCACGTTCGCCGGGTACACCCGCGGCATCATCATCGTGGCGGCCACCAACGCCGTCCTGGTCGGCATCGCGCTGCTCGTGCTGCGGGTGCCGCTGGCGCTGCCGCTGACGCTGCTGGAGTTCTTCGCCGCGTTCGTGCCCCTGGTGGGCTCGCCGGTGGCGCTGGGGGTGGCCACGATCGTCGCCCTGGCCGGGCGCGGGCCGCTCACGGCCTTGGCCGTGCTGGTGCTCATCGTGGTCATCGGCCAGATCGAGGGGCATGTGCTGCACCCCCTGGTGATGAGCTGGGCCGTGCGGCTGCACCCGCTCGTCGTCGCGGTGTCCGTCATCGCGGGCAGCATCGTCGCGGGGGTGATCGGGGCGGTCGTCGCGGTGCCGTTCATCTCGGTCGTCTGGGCGGTCCTGCGCGCGTTGCGGGCGGTACCTCCGTGAGCCCGGCTCGCCGGTACCGGCGAGCGGCGCCGCCGCGCCACGCGTGACCGCGCAGGTGGGGACGGTGCCCGGCGCCGTGCGCCAGGCGCGGGCGGGGCGGCATGGACCGTGGCACGGGTGGCACCCGGAGCCCCGTGCGTGGAATGACAGTGAACCGGCGGACGCTGCGGCGTGACGGAACGGCCGTGGTGACGGCCCTGCGACGGGCCTGGGCCGAACCGGGCCGCGAACGGGACCTGGCCGTCCAGGCTCTCAAGGCGGCGCTGGCCGCGTGGGTGGCCTGGGCGGTCTCGGGTTGGTGGCTGCACGCGCCCGTGGCGTTCGTCGCGCCGTGGGTGGCGGTGGTCCTGGTGGAGTCGACCGTGTACCGGTCGATCGCGCGCGGTCTGCAGCAGCTGGCGGCGATCGCCGTCGGCACGGTCGCGGCCACCGCGGTGGGGCTGCTGCTGCACGACACGATGGCCGCCATGGCCCTGGTCATGCCCGTGGTGATGCTGCTGGGCCACTGGCGGCGTCTGGGCAGCCAGGGCATCTACGCGGCCACCGGCGCGCTGTTCGTCCTGACCAACGGGCCCGTGGCCCTGACCACCTCGGCGGCCCGGCTCGGCGAGGGCCTGTTCGGCGCCGTGGTGGGCATCGCCGTCAACGCGCTGATCCGACCGCCGGTGTATCTGCGCGACACCCGGGCCGTGCTCCGGGACGCGACCGACGAGGCCCACGACATCCTGCGGACCGTGGCCGACGGGCTGACCGAGGGCCGCTGGGACGCCGAGGAGGCGGGCGCCTGGCACGAGCGCGCCCTCCGTCTGCGCCGCCTCGTCGAGCAGGCGTACTCCTCGCTGGAGCGGAGCCGGGAGAGCCTGCGGGTCAACCTGCGGCACCGCAGCCGTGCCGCGTCGGCCGGCCAGGGGTACGACGACGCCGTCGTGGTTCTCGACTACGCCTCCGTCCACACCACGGGCGTGACCCGTACGGTGCTGGAAGCGACCGCCGAGGAGCGGGCCGAGCACCGCCCGCACCCGGAACTCGCCCGCCGCTACGCCCGGTTCCTGTGCCAGACCGCCCGTGCCCTGCGCCTGTACAGCCACAGCCGGTTCGACCGGGCGCGGGACGACGAACTGCGCGAGGCGGTGACGGAGCTGCGCGGCACGCTCCAGGAGCTGCGCCGGGACCTCGCCCGCTCGACGACGGACGACCCGGACGAGGTCGCGACCTACGGCGCCCTGCTCGCCCAGGCCCACCGGCTGGCCGACCGCCTGGTGGCCTCGGCCACCTGAGGGCGCGGAGCCGGCCGAGGAGCGGACGCCCCGTGCAACACGGCCGAGGTCAGACCACCCCGAACTCCGCCGGGCCGACGGTGAGGGTTCCATCGGTGAGTGGGCGGCAGCGGACTCCCCCGCCGCCGCGCAGCGCCCGCTGCGCACCGGGCCCCAGCGTCGCGTCCATCCACGCGCAGGGCCTGGCCGCGGTGCGGACCTCCAGCGTCACGGGTCCCGTACCGCAGTCGAGGAACACCGTGGAGCCGACGAAGGCGTCGATGTCCACACCGCGCAGCAGCACGTTGCGCCGTGTGCGCAGCAGGTCGGCCTCGCCGGTCGCGGGCCGCGGCAGGCGCTCGGCGGCCATGAGGTGATGGAGGCGTTGCGGTGCGCGGGGCGGTTGAAGTACCGGTCCCCGACCATGCCCAGGCCGGCGCGGACCTCGGCCGTCGTCACCAGTTCGTCGCGCGGCAGCTCGGGTACGCCGTCGCCGGGCCGGCCCGCGAGCCGGTGCACCGGCGAGACCAGCAGCTGGACGATCTCCACGTGGGCCACGCCCCGAGCCTAGTTCCCCGCCCGCCGCTCGACTCACCGGCCCACCACGCTCAGCCGGTGCTCCGCGCCGCACCACCGGCACCGGCACCGCTCCTGAGCAGCTGGTGGCCGCTCGCCCCGGCCACCAGCGGGCCGGCCACCGTGCCGAGCAGGGCGAGGCCCGGTCCGGAGGCCCAGTCGACGGGGGAGGCGCGGACGCCCAGGACGAGCGTCACGGCGAGGGCGGTGCCCGGCAGGGACACCGGGGCGGCACGGGTGTGGTCGAGGTCGTCCTCGGCGAGCGAGCCCGGCACCCCGCCCCCGAGGGCGAGGGCCCAGACACCGAGAGCCTGGGCATCCACCCGGCCGGTGCTCCAGGGCACGAAGTCCGCCCGGAATCCGGGGCGCGGGGCGGGCCGCCGTCGGTGACGGGAGAGGGGGCCCGCCGCCCGGTCGTCGTCCCCGCGCGGCATGATGATCGCCATGACTCCGATCACCGGCCTGGACCTGTCCGGCTTCACCGAGCGTGAGCCCGGCGTGTGGACGGACGAGGCGGGACTCGTGCTCTCGGTCCACTTCTTCCCCCTCGTCCCCGATCTGCCCGCCCCGCTGCACGAGTTCGAGCGTCTGCGGACCGCCCTGGCGGCCGGTGTGGGCGGGCACGGCGGCAACCTCATCGAGGCGGTGCCCGGCACCCTGCACGGTGTCCCGGCGCTTCGTCAGCTGATCAAGATGCCGCTGCCGGGCCGGCCGCACGGGCAGGCGTTCATCGGCTCATGGACGGTGCCCAAGGCAGGGTGCGGCACGGTGCTGAAGGTCCAGGCCGCGGAGGGCGGGACGACGGGTCTGCGCGAGGCCATGGTGCTGGACCGGGTGGGCCCCGAGAACTACTTCCGGCCACATCCGTACGCCGCCGGCGGCCAGTTCGGCGGGCTGCCGAGTCATGTGGCCGACGACGAGCAGTGGGACGCGCAGTTCCCGGACCACCCGCTCACCCGGGTGCGGGCCGCGCTGCACCGCATCACCCCGACGGTCACGTTCGACGAACGCTTCCGGCAACTGCCCCCGTTCGGCGGCCCGGCACAGCCGCCGCACCCCGGCCCCGCGCCCGCCGCGCCGCCCCGGCGCGGCTGGTTCCGTCGTGGTACGGGACGCTGACCCCACGTCCATTCGTCCGTCCCTCACGGGTTCGCGTCCTGCCCCTTCCACCCGACACCCTCTCCATCGGACGCCGGACGCCGGACGCCGGGCCCGCGCGGCCGGCGGCCGTACCGGCGCTGTCGACGGGGTGTCAGCCGGTGGCGAGACTCTTGACGCGGTCCGCCGAGCCGTTGAATCTGTCGTGGTCGCCGACGGTGGTGCCGGCGGAGGTGTACTGCCACATGGTGTACACCGACCAGCCCGCCGGCAGCGTGCCCGCGGTGGAGGCGTACCGGGCGATCCAGAGCGGGTTGGTGGCGCCGAAGCCCGCGTAGTCGCCGGTGCACTGCGTCCACCAGCTGGTGGCGGTGTAGATGACGGCGTCCCGGCCGGTGCGGGACTTGTAGCGGTCGAGGAAGTCGCGGATCCAGGTGACCATCCCGCTCGCGGACTTGCCGTAGCAGTCCTCGCCGTAGGGGTTCCACTCCATGTCGAGCGCGCCGGGCAGGGTCCTGCCGTCCTTGGACCAGCCGCCGCCGTGGTCGACGAAGTAGTCGGCCTGGGCGGCGCCGCCCGTGGTGTCGGGGGTCGCGAAGTGGTACGCGCCGCGGATCATGCCGACGCCGTACGAACCGGAGTACTGCGAACCGAAATAGGGGTTCGTGTAGTACGTCCCCTCGCTCGCCTTCGTGTACGCCCACTGGACGCCGCTCCCCCACAGCGTCGGCCAGGCGACGTCCCCCTGGTAGCTGGAGACGTCCACGCCCTCGGTCTGCGTGGTCCGGGAGCCGGTCGGGCTCTCGTCGTCGGTGACGTCGGAGCCGTCGTGGGCCAGCACCCCCATGCCCATGTAGGCGCTGCCCCGTTCGGGCATGGAGCCGGCCGAGGAGGGTGGGGCCGAGAGGATCGGCAGGAGGATCAGGAGGCCGGTCAGCGCGCCGGTGAGTGCCCGGCGGGAGCGGCTGCGGTGAAAGGCTATAGGGCTTCGCACAGGATCCATCTGACCCGCAGTCGGAGCGTGCCGCACTCCGGGTACCGCCCAACGAAGCCATCGTGAGCGGGGATTACGCCATGTGAGTGGCGCGGCGGCCGGGGTGCGCGTGGCCGTGGGCGGCGCCGGGAAGGGCACCGCCCACGGCCGACGGTCAGCCGTCGATGCGGTGCTGGGTCCAGAAGGAGGTCAGGTCCGTGCTCGTGGCGGCCTGGGCGGCCGCCTTGAACTCGGCCGTGGTCGAGACGCCGTACCAGTGCGCGCTCGCGTAGTCCTTGAGCAGCTTGGCCATGGCGGTGTCGCCGAGGACCCTGCGCAGGTCGTGCAGGGCGCACTTGCCGTAGCCGTAGACGACGGTGGAGTACCGGGAGGAGTGCGCGTCCCAGTAGGCCATGGAGTTGGTGATCTTCTCGGCGCTGGAGGCCCAGGAGACGCCGCTCCAGCAGCCGCTGCCGGTCTTGCCGAGGGCGAGGTCGGTGGAGTAGTCGGTGAACGCCTCGTCCAGCCAAGGGCTGTTGTACTCGTCGTCACCGACGATGCCGTACCACCACTGGTGGCCGATCTCGTGGGTGAGTGCCGTGGTGCTGACCAGGTCGAGGACGAACCCGGGGTACTCCATGCCGCCGAACCAGTAGTTGTTGTCGATCACCGCGTCCAGTTCGCCGTACGGGTAGGCGCCGAAGCGGGCCGCGTGGGCGTCGACTGCGGACTTGGCGGTGCTGAGCATGGACTGGGCGCTGGAGGAGCTGATGCCCGAGACGGAGTAGATGTTCACCGGGACGCCGGCGGACGAGGTCCCGGAGATCTTGCTGAAGGGCCCGGCGGCCCAGGCGAAGTCACGGACCTTGGCCGCGGTCGCGGTGGTGACGGTGCGGCCGCTGGAGCCGGGGGTGTCGGTGGAGGTGCCGGTGGCGGGGACCAGCAGGCTGCTGGGGTGGTCGAGGGTCACCTTGAAGTCGGCGGCCAGGGAGTAGAAGGACTCGCCGTTGTTGGTGTACGGGTCCAGGTGCCAGCCCGAGCCGTCGCGGACCGCGAGGACGGGCAGGGCGTTGCCGATGAAGCTGAACGCTCCGTCGTGGCCGAACCGGTCGGCGCCGCTGGGCACGGTGATCCCGAGGTCGAAGCCGATGGTGGCGCTCTGGCCCTGGTTCAGCGGTGCGGGCAGCGTGATCTTCAGTGCCGTGCAGTTCACCGAGAGGGTGCCCGCCGTGCCGCCGGTGACGTTGGTGACCGTGATGGGCATCGCCGAGCAGGTGCCGTGGTAGTTGTCCCACAGCCGCAGGTACACCTCGCTGAGTGCGGTGGCGGAGGCGTTGGTGAACGTGGCGCTCTCGTGCCCGTTCCAGACCGTGCCGCCGGTGTCACTGCTGAGGCTGACGGTGTAGGAGGGCGCGGCCGGGGTGCGGGCCGTGTCCGCCGGGGGCGGAGTGGTCCCGCCGGAGGTGTCGAGGGCGATGTCGTCCAGGACGAAGCTCGTCTGGAGGCTGGAGTCCTCGGTTCCGGTGAAGCCGATGGTGACGGTCTGCCCGGCGAAGGACGACACGTCGAACGACTTGCGTACGTAGCCCGTGGCGTCGTCCAGGTTCGAGTAGGTCGCCAGGGTGGTGCTGCCGATCTTCGCCGTCAGCTTGTCGTACGCGGTGGAGGAGGTCGTCTCGTCCGTGTCGATGTGCAGCCAGAAACTGAGGGTGGCGGTGCCGCAGCCGCTGGGGATAGTGACGCTCTGGGTGAGGGTGTCGGTGCGGGTGCTGCCGACGCCGTCCAGCCAGGCGAACGACGAGCCGCCGTGGGCGGTCTCGCCGCTGCGGCTGGTGATCAGGCCGGACGAGGACTGCGTCCACGGCGAGGTGCCGCTTTCGAAGCCGCCGTTGGTGACCACCTGCGCCGGGGTGCAGTCGGCGGCCACCGGGGTTCCGGCGGGCCGGGCGGCGGCGGGGGTGACGGGGAGGGAG
>NZ_JAJSZC010000226.1:0-24814 GCF_036815105.1 Streptomyces sp. IBSBF 3136 | reverse complement strand
CCCCCCCCCCCCCCCCCCCCCCCCCCCCCCCCCCCCCCCCCCCCCCCCCCCCGCGTCCGGGGGAGTGGGACCGTCATGGCCACCAACAGCCCCAGGGCGAGCGCGGCCAGGGCGATGACGGCGATCCCGAGGCCCGAACTCGTCTGGGACAGCAGCAGCATGGCGAGCGTCGAGAAGATCACGGTGCACGAACCGTAGGCGAGCTGTGCGGCGGTCGGACGAGGCATGGCAATCGTGTCCTCGGAAGCTGGTTGCCTGGATGTCGGGCGGTGCCATTGGACTCTATTCGCGTGCATGCCCGAACCGGACGCTTGGTAAGCGTGACCTAACCCACGGTGCCGGTGCACGGGGGGCGCACGGAGTCATGCGGTCCACCAAGTGGACATGCGCACGCGCCCGTTGGACGACCGGCGGGATGTTCGTAAAGCGAACGTAGCCTCCGCATAACGCACTTGTCCTGCTCAAGTCAAGGACTGTCTTTTCTTCTAAACCTCTAGTCAAATGTCGTCACTTGATTACAACGCGTTGATCGTGCGCGCGCGGATCCAACCAACATCGGGGTCCCCTGTCCGAGCGCGCGGCGCGGGGGAGGAACTCATCAAGTGACCAGCAGAACCTGGACGTTCAGGGCCACGGCTATCGGTGTGGCCCTTGCGGCGGCTTCCGCCACCTTCACGACCTTCGCGGTCGCGGAGGCCGGCACCGCCGCCCCGTCGGCCGCCGCGAACCGGCACGACCCGGCACCGGTGAAGCAGCAGGGCCACGACCTCGACGGCCCGATGAGCAAGACGCAGAAGGCCCAGCGTCAGGAAGCCCTGAACCAGCTCATATCGGGCAAGGTCAAGGCCAAGGACCGCAACGGCTCCAAGGTCGTCCAGCTCAAGAGCAAGAAGGGCGACAGCAAGTACGTCGAGCTGAGCCGCGAGAAGACCGACAAGATCTTCACCATCCTGGTGGAGTTCGGGGACCAGACGGACCCCAAGTTCGGTGGTTCCGCCGGCCCGAGGCACAACCAGATCGCCGCGCCGGACCGCAAGAAGGACAACTCCACGGCCTGGCAGAAGGACTACAACCAGAAGCACTACCAGGACCTCTACTTCGGCACCGGCAAGAAGACCGAGTCGCTGAAGAAGTACTACGAGAAGCAGTCCTCGGGCCGCTACTCGGTCTCCGGTGAGGTCACCGACTGGGTCAAGGTCCCGTACAACGAGGCCCGCTACGGCAACAACGCGTGCGGCCAGACCAACTGCCCGAGCGTGTGGAACGTCGTCAGCGACGGTCTGAAGGCGTGGGTCGCCCAGCAGAAGGCGGCCGGCAAGTCCGACGCCGACATCAAGGCGGACCTGGCCAAGTACGACCAGTGGGACCGCTACGACTACGACGGCGACGGCAACTTCAACGAGCCCGACGGCTACGTCGACCACTTCCAGATCGTGCACGCCGGTGAGGACGAGTCCGCCGGCGGCGGCGTCCAGGGCGCCGACGCGATCTGGGCCCACCGCTGGTACGCCTTCGGCACCGACGCCGGCGCCACCGGCCCGGCCGAGAACAAGCTGGGCGGCGCGCAGGTCGGCGACACCGGTGTCTGGGTCGGCGACTACACCATCCAGCCGGAGAACGGCGGCCTCGGCGTCTACGCCCACGAGTACGGTCACGACCTCGGTCTGCCGGACGAGTACGACACCGCGGGCGGCGACAACTCCACCGGCTTCTGGACCCTGATGTCCTCAGGTTCCTGGCTGGGCACCGGCAAGGAGGCCATCGGCGACCTGCCCGGCGACATGAACGCCTGGGACAAGCTGCAGCTGGGCTGGCTGAACTACGACTCCGCCAAGGCGGGTGTCTCCTCCTGGCACAAGCTGGGCGTCGCCGAGTACAACACCAAGTACCGCCAGGCGCTGGTCGTCACGCTGCCGAAGAAGGCCGTGAAGACCGAGATCGTCACCCCGGCGCAGGGTTCCGCCCAGTGGTGGAGCGGCAGCGGTGACAACCTCAAGAACACGCTGACCCGTTCGGTGGACCTCACCGGCAGGACGTCGGCCGCCCTCACCCTCGACGGCTGGTACGACATCGAGAAGGACTACGACTACCTCTACGCCGAGGTGTCGACCGACGGCGGCGCCAACTGGACCGCCCTGGACGGCACGGTGGACGGCCAGGCCATCCCGCGTGACGGCTCCGACAAGCCGGCCCTGACCGGTTCGGTCGACGGCTACAAGAAGCTCTCGTACCCGCTCGACGCCTACGCGGGCAAGAAGATCGACCTGCGCTTCCGCTACCAGAGCGACGGCGGTGTGGCCCTGAAGGGCTTCGCGGCCGACGAGATCACGGTGACGGCGGACGGCACGGCGCTCTTCTCCGACAACGCGGAGTCCGCGGACGCCGCTTGGACCGCGAACGGCTTCTCCCGCATCGGCGCGTCCTTCACCAAGGACTACGCGCAGTACTACCTCGCCGAGAACCGCCAGTACGTGTCGTACGACAAGACCCTCAAGGTCGGCCCGTACAACTTCGGCTTCTCCAGCCGTCCGGACTGGGTGGAGCACTACCCGTACCAGAACGGCCTGCTGATCTGGAAGTGGGACACCTCCCAGGCGGACAACAACACCAACGCCACCAACGGGCACCCGGGCACCGGTCTGATCCTGCCGATCGACGCGCACCCGAAGGCGCTGAAGTGGGCCGACGGCACGCTGCTGCGCAACCGCATGCAGGCCTACGACTCGCCGTTCAGCCTGGACGCCACGGACGGCTTCACGCTGCACAAGGCGGACAAGGCCACCAAGATCAAGTCGCAGAAGGGGGTGTCGGTCTTCAACGACCACACCAGCACCTACTACGACAAGGCGAACCCGACCGGGGGCGTCAAGGTCACTGACACCAACACCACCATCAAGATCATCAAGCAGGCCAAGGACGGTTCGACCCTCGAGCTCGAAGTCGGCCGCGCGGTGAAGTAGCGGATATTTCCGCAGGTCAGAAGCGTATCGGCGGTGACCCCCTGGCGGGTCGCCGCCGATCGTGTTTAGGTGCGTCCTGTGACTCGCTTATTGACACCGACCGGAACGGGGATGTGACCGCATGGCCGCAGGAGGCTTCTGCAAGCTGCCGAACGGCTCGGTGGTGGTGGCGCTCAACCTGCCCGGCCTCGGCCCCGCCGGGGGCTCGCCCGGGGTCCGGGTCCTGGTGCTCGCGCAGAACCGCGCCCGCGCCCTGACCCGGCTGCGCAACCTGGGCCTGCGCGCGATCTACCTGCGGGGCAACGCGGCGCCGCCGACGCCGGACGAGATCACGGCGGTCCTGCACCACCCGGACGGCCTGATATGGCGCACCGCGCCGGACAACGGTGTCATCGCCACCGAGCTGTGGCACCCGATCCGCGCCCTGCTGCGCGGATCGGCGGTGGCAGGACCCTAGGGGCGGCCGCGCGGATCGGGCCCGCTCGCGGGGGCCCGGCGCAGCGGAAGACCCTAGCCGCCGAGCACCGGCTTGCCGGTGAGCTCCACCCCGGCCTCGCGCAGCTCCTCCAGAGCCCGCTCGGTCGTCTCGGGGGCCACGCCGGCCGTCAGGTCCAGCAGGACCTGCGTCCGGAAGCCCTCCCGGGCCGCGTCCAGGGCGGTGGCGCGCACGCAGTGGTCCGTCGCTATGCCGACCACGTCGACCTCGTCGATGTGGCGGTCGCGCAGCCACTCGGCCAGCCCGGCCCCGTTCTCGTCGGTGCCCTCGAAGCCGCTGTACGCCGCCGAGTACGCGCCCTTGTCGAACACCGCGTCCACCGACCCGGACGCGACGGCCGGGGCGAAGTTCGGGTGGAAGCCGACGCCCTCCGTGCCCGCGACGCAGTGCGCCGGCCAGGAGCGGACGAAGTCGGGGTTGTCCGCGAAGTGCCCACCGGGTGCGATGTGGTGGTCACGGGTGGCGACCACGTGGCGGTATCCGGCGCCGCCCGCCTGGCCGATCAGCTCGGTGATGGCGGCGGCCACGTCGGCACCGCCGGCCACCGCGAGGCTGCCTCCCTCGCAGAAGTCGTTCTGCACGTCTACGACGATCAAGGCGCGGCGCATGCTGGCTGTCCTTCGACTGTGGGTTAAGTAACTGAGCCTAGAGACTTTCGGGCCTCCGCGGGAGGGGGCGTCGACGGGCGGACGGCGGACGCGCTTCAGTCGTCCGCGCGCCCCCGGACGTACTCGGTCGGCAGGACGGGTTCGCCGCGGGAGAGCTGGGTCGCGGACAGCGGCAGGTTGGCCCGTGCGGCGATGTGCCGTTCGCGGGGCGCGTCGAGCGGCTCGCGCGCCACCACCGTGCCGCCCTTGACCAGCGGCACCAGCAGCTGCCGGTCGGCCAGCGCGGCGGGCACGGGCCCGGTGCCGACGACCTCGGCCTCGGCCACCCCGTCCTCGTCCAGCCGCCGTGCCGCCCACTTGCGCCCGCCGACCGAGGACTTGCCCCCGCTGGACTTCTTGGCGACGGCCACCAGCGGCGACCGCGGGTCGGCGGACTCGGCGCGGGCGACCAGCTTGTAGACCATCGAGCAGGTCGGGTGCCCGGAGCCGGTCACGAGCTGGGTGCCGACGCCGTACGCGTCCACGGGCGCGGCGGCGAGCGAGGCGATGGCGTACTCGTCCAGGTCGGAGGTGACGACGATCTTCGTGCCGGTCGCGCCCAGCTCGTCGAGCTGCTGGCGGACCCGGTGGGCCACCAGCAGCAGGTCCCCGGAGTCGATGCGCACCGCGCCCAGCTCGGGCCCGGCCACCTCCACCGCCGTACGGACCGCCTCGGCGACGTCGTAGGTGTCCACCAGCAGCGTGGTCCCCCTGCCCAGGGAGTCCACCTGGGCCTGGAAGGCGTCCCGCTCCCGGTCGTGCAGCAGGGTGAAGGCGTGCGCGGAGGTGCCGACGGTGGGGATGCCGTACCGGAAGCCGGCCGCGAGGTCGGAGGTGGTGGCGAAGCCGCCGACGTAGGCGGCCCGGGAGGCCGCAACGGCGGCCAGCTCGTGGGTGCGGCGGGCGCCCATCTCGATCAGCGGGCGGTCGCCCGCCGCGGAGGCCATGCGGGAGGCGGCGGCCGCGATCGCGGAGTCGTGGTTGAGGATCGACAGGATCACGGTCTCCAGCAGCACGCACTCGGCGAAGGAGCCCTCGACCCGCATGATCGGGGAGCCGGGGAAGTACACCTCGCCCTCCGGGTAGCCCCAGACGTCACCGTCGAAGCGGTAGTCGGCGAGCCAGGCGCAGGTCTCCTCGTCGACGATCCCCCGCTCGCGCAGGAAGGTCAGCACGGGCTCGTCGAAGCGGAAGTTCTCCACCGCGTCCAGGACGCGCCCGGTGCCGGCCACCACGCCGTAGCGGCGCCCCTCCGGCAGCCGCCGGGTGAAGACCTCGAACACGCTGCGCCGCTCGGCCGTACCGCCCTTGAGGGCGGCCTGCAGCATCGTCAGCTCGTACTGGTCCGTGAAGAGTGCCGTCGACGGGACGTTCACCGGCAGCCCAAGGTCCGCTGTGTTCATGGCAAGCATGGTACCCCCATTTCGTCAGTGTGACGATTTCTGCGCCGCGTGGCAGCATGGCTGTGTGACGTCACCCGCGCCCGTAGAGATCGAACGCACCGAGTCGGCGGAGGAGGTCTTCGCCGTACCCGAGCCCGACGTCCCCTGGGTCACGATCGTCCACAACGACCCGGTCAACCTCATGAGCTATGTGACGTACGTCTTCCAGTCGTACTTCGGCTACACCAAGGACAAGGCCACCAAGCTCATGCTCGACGTCCACCACAAGGGCCGGGCGGTCGTCTCCAGCGGCAGTCGCGAGGAGATGGAACGCGACGTGCAGGCGATGCACGGCTACGGTCTGTGGGCCACCCTCCAGCAGGACCGGAAGTAGCGAACCCGTCAGATGCCCGGACACTTCGAACCGATCCCCGGTGGCGGCGCGGCCGTCGCCCTCGACGACGTCGAGATCTCCATCATCCGGTCGCTGGCCGTCCAGCTCCTCGAGCTGATCGGCCCCGGCCCCGGCGGTGACGCCCCCGACGACCCGCTGGCCGAGCTGTTCGCCGAGGGCCCGAGCGAGCCGCCCGCCGACCCCGTCCTCAGACGGCTCTTCCCGGACGCCTACGTCGACCCGGAGCAGGTGCCCGGCACCGCCGCCGAGGCCGAGGAGGCGCGGGCGCACTCCGCCGAGTTCCGCCGCTACACCGAGAACGACCTGCGGGCGGGCAAGCGGGAGAACGCGCTCACGGTCATCCGCACGCTGGACGCGCTGGCGCCGGTGGACGAGGGCGGCGCGATCCTCAAGCTGGCACCCGCGGAGTCCAGGTGCTGGCTCAGCGCCCTCAACGACCTGCGCCTGGCGATCGGTGCCCGGCTGGAGATCACCGACGAGGACGACACCGATCTGCTCTACCGGCTCCCGGACGAGGACCCGCGCAAGCCGATGGTGCTGGCGTACCTGTGGCTCGGCGGCCTCCAGGAGACGCTCGTCACGACCCTCATGCCGTAGCCGTCCGCCGTGGGCGCAGGCCGTAGACGTTCGCCGTAACGGTATGCCGTGAACATGACGGGATCACCCCTTTTGGGCGTCCGCTCAGCGGACGCTCAAATCCGGATAACGATCCCGTCACCGTTGCGGCCTGTTTTGCCGCATTCGGGCGCTCTTTGTCCGGTTCTTCCTGTGGCGTGTGCCACATTACGTCTCTGTGATCAGTATTGCGGCCGTGATAAATCTTCACGACCGCCCGGCGGAACACCACCCATGTTCGGCCGGGTGCGCCACCGAGCCGGCGACCGCCGGCCAGGCACGGGCGGGCTCGCGAAACCCGCCCAGCTCCATCAATCCGGGGGGATCGAAACCCGATCCGAGGCCGACGAATGGCCCGGGTCGGCATGGAGAAAGGCGCACCACACATGACCTCTGAGAAGGTCACCACTGCCCCTGAGGAGGGGTACGAGCGCGGGCTCGGCAGCCGTCAGGTCCAGATGATCGCCATCGGCGGCGCCGTCGGCGTCGGCCTGTTCCTGGGAGCCGGGGCGAACATCGCCAAGGCCGGCCCCAGCCTCATCCTGATGTACGCCCTCGCCGGCGTGATCATCTTCTTCATCATGCGGGCGCTCGGCGAGCTGCTGCTCTACCGCCCGGTCTCGGGTTCCTTCGCGGAGTACTCCCGGGAGTTCCTCGGCCCGTTCTTCGGTTACTTCACCGGCTGGACGTACTGGCTCATGTGGGTGGTCACCGGCATGGCCGAGCTGACGGCCGCCGCCATCTACGTGAACTACTGGTTCCCGGGCGTCCCCCAGTGGGTGACCGCGCTGGTCTTCCTGGTCGTCCTGTTCGTGGCCAACCTGATCTCGGTGAAGTTGTTCGGTGAGATCGAGTTCTGGTTCTCCATGGTCAAGGTCACCGCCCTGATCGGCATGATCGTGATCGGCCTCGGCGTGCTGACCTTCGGCTTCAGCGCCGCCGGCGACACGGCCCACGTGGCCAACCTCTGGCAGTTCGACGGCCTCTTCCCCAAGGGCATCGGCTCGTCCCTGATGACCCTGCAGGGCGTCATGTTCGCCTACCTCGCGGTCGAGCTGGTCGGCGTCACCGCCGGCGAGTCCGAGGACCCGGAGAAGACCCTCCCCAAGGCGATCAACACCCTGCCCTGGCGCATCGCGCTGTTCTACGTCGGTGCCCTCACCGTCATCCTGTGCGTGGTGAAGTGGACCGAGTTCGCGGCGGGCGTCAGCCCCTTCGTGAAGGCGTTCGCGGTGATCGGCATCCCGGCCGGCGCGGGCATCGTCAACTTCGTGGTGCTGACCGCGGCCCTGTCCTCCTGCAACTCCGGCATGTACTCCACGGGCCGCATGCTGCGCACCCTGGCCGACAACGGCGAGGCACCGCGCGTCTTCAGCCGGCTGTCCGCCTCCAAGACCCCCGCGCTCGGCATCACCGTCTCGGTCGCCTTCATGGCGATCGGCGTGGTCCTCAACTACATCGTGCCGGAGAAGGCGTTCGGCTACGTCACCTCCGTCGCCACCGCGGCCGGCATCTGGACCTGGCTCATGATCCTGATCAGCCACGTCCTCTACCGCCGCGCGGTCGTCGCGGGCCGGCTGCCGGCCTCCTCCTTCCCGGCGCCGGGCGGCGCGGTGTGCAGCTGGATCGCCATCGTGTTCCTGCTCTTCGTCACCGGTCTGATCGCGTACGACGCCGAGTCCCGCATCTGCCTCTACGTGATGGCCGGCTGGGCCGCCGCCCTCGGTATCGGCTGGGCGGTCCTGAAGGCCCGCAACCCGCAGGTCACCGAGCGCCGCTCGCCGGAGCTGGAGAAGGTGGGCTGACCACCGGCGCAGACCATCCCGGGACGTCCGGCCCCCGCGGGTACTCGTGGCACTCACGGTGGCCGCCGCTCAGGACGTCCGGCATGTGGGCCGTCCCGTACCACACCTCGGTACGGGACGGCCCACACGCTTATCCTGGCCACCATGCTGACCATCACCCAGGCACTCGTCGACGAAATCGTCGCGCACGCGCGCAAGGACCACCCCGACGAGGCGTGCGGCGTCGTCGCGGGCCCGGCCGGCTCGGACCGCCCCGAGCGCTTCGTCCCCATGCTGAACGCGGCCATGTCGCCGACCTTCTACGAGTTCGACTCGGGCGATCTGCTCAAGCTCTACCGGGAGCTGGACGACCGCGACGAGGAGCCGGTGGTGATCTACCACTCCCACACGGCGACCGAGGCCTACCCGTCCCGCACGGACATCTCCTACGCGAACGAGCCCGGCGCCCACTACGTCCTGGTCTCCACCGCGGACACCGACGGGCTCGGCGACTTCCAGTTCCGCTCCTTCCGGATCCTCGACGGCGAGGTCACCGAGGAGGAGGTCAAGGTCGTGGACGCGTACTGATCTCAGCCCTTGGCCGTGATCGGTCCGGCATGTGGGATCACATTCCAGAAGCCGGACCGGGAATCGATACGATGAGCCCATGGTTCTGAACGACGTGAGCGAGAAGACGCCGGGCATCCTGCTCGTGGCGCGGCTGCACGTCGACCTGTGCAGGCTGAACAGCGCCATCTGTTGACGTTCCCCCACCGCCGTACGGCCGCTGCCGCGGCGCTCTCCCGGTGCCCGAGGCCCGGGGAGACCCCCGGGCGCGCGCACACCGAATCGCCGAAACCTTCCCGACAGGAGCCCGCAACCATGGCCATCGAGGTCCGCATCCCCACCATCCTCCGCACCTACACGGACGGCCAGAAGGCGGTCGAAGGCGCCGGGGAGACCCTCGCCGACCTGTTCACCGACCTCGAGACCCGCCACACGGGCATCCAGGCCCGCATCGTGGACAACGGCCAGCTGCGCCGCTTCGTCAACGTGTACCTGAACGACGAGGACGTCCGCTTCGTCGACGGCATCGACACCAAGCTGTCCGACGGCGACACCGTGACGATCCTGCCGGCCGTGGCCGGCGGCATGGCCTGATCGGCCGCTGAGCGACGATGCGCTACGACTCCCCGCTGGCCGCGGTGGGCAACACCCCTCTGGTGCGCCTGCCGCGGCTGTCGCCGTCCGCCGACGTCCGGATCTGGGCCAAGCTGGAGGACCGCAACCCGACCGGCTCGGTGAAGGACCGCCCTGCCCTGCACATGATCGAGCAGGCGGAGAAGGACGGCCGCCTGACCCCGGGGTGCACGATCCTCGAACCCACCTCGGGCAACACCGGCATCTCCCTGGCCATGGCCGCCAAGCTCAAGGGCTACCGCATGGTGTGCGTGATGCCCGAGAACACCTCCCAGGAGCGCCGGGACCTGCTCGGCATGTGGGGTGCCGAGATCATCTCCTCCCCGGCCGCGGGCGGTTCCAACACCGCCGTGCGCGTCGCCAAGGAGCTGTCCGCCGAGCACCCCGACTGGGTGATGCTCTACCAGTACGGCAACCCGGACAACGCGGGCGCGCACTACGCGACGACCGGCCCGGAGATCCTCGCCGACCTCCCGTCCGTCACCCACTTCGTGGCGGGCCTCGGCACCACCGGCACCCTCATGGGCGTCGGCCGCTACCTGCGCGAGCACAAGCCGGACGTGCGGATCGTCGCCGCCGAACCGCGCTACGACGACCTGGTCTACGGCCTGCGCAACCTCGACGAGGGGTTCGTGCCGGAGCTGTACGACGCCTCCGTCCTCACCACCCGCTTCTCGGTCGGCTCCGCCGACGCGGTCACCCGCACCCGGGAACTCCTCCAGCAGGAGGGCATCTTCGCGGGCGTCTCGACCGGCGCCGCGCTGCACGCGGCGATCGGCGTCGGGCGCAAGGCCGTGAAGGCGGGGGAGTCCGCCGACATCGTCTTCGTCGTCGCCGACGGCGGCTGGAAGTACCTCTCCACCGGTGTCTACACGGCCGCCACCACCGAGGAGGCCATCGAGAGGCTCCACGGTCAGCTCTGGGCCTGAGGGGCGGCGGCCGGCTCGGGGCCTGAGGATCGGCCCGCTCCGGGCCTGAGGGCCGGCCGGCTCGGAGCCCGAGGCGCCGGCCCGGGGCCGTTCCCGCCGCCGCGGCCGGCCCGCATCAAGCCCGTGCCAGCCCCCTCCTATGAGGGGGCCAACCTCATCCTATGGAGGGGCAAAGAATTCCCTCCGGTACTGCCGGTGGCCCCGGGGGCGGGACTACGTTCCTCGCACCCTGTCATGTCACGCTCAGCGCGACAGGCGGGGCGTCTGTGAATGTCATGCTCATGACTCGCGGTTTCGCCGCCGCTACGCGCGTCACGGGCCTGCCCGACCCCTGCGAGAAACCCCACTTCCCCATGGAGGCAGTACCCCATGCGTGAGTCCCGCCCCAGCGGGCGGAGACGGAGTCTGCGAAGACTCGTCTCCATCGCCCTGCCCGCTCTCGCCCTCACCGTCGCCGGACTCGTCGCCGCCCCCACGGCCGGCGCCCAGGCCACGGCGGCACACCCCCACACCGGCAAGGCCACCCAGAACGCCAAGGCCCTGACCGACCCCCAGCGGCAGATCTTCCACCCCACCGGCAAGGCCGGCCAGAAGGTCCCCACGACCCACCTCTGCGCCACCGCCGCACCGGGGCACGCGTCCTGCTTCGCCCAGCGCCGCACCGACATCAAGCAGCGGCTCGCCTCGGCGCTCGCCGCCGCCGCGCCCTCCGGCCTCTCCCCGGCCAACCTGCACAGCGCCTACAACCTGCCCACCAGCGGTGGCAGCGGCCTGACGGTCGCCGTGGTCGACGCCTACAACGACCCCAACGCCGAGTCGGACCTGGCCACTTACCGCTCCACCTACGGCCTGTCCGCCTGCACCAAGGCCAACGGCTGCTTCAAGCAGGTCAGCCAGACCGGCTCGACCACCTCGCTGCCCACCAACGACACCGGCTGGGCGGGCGAGGAGGCGCTGGACCTCGACATGGTCAGCGCGGTCTGCCCGAACTGCAACATCGTCCTGGTCGAGGCGAACTCCGCGAACGACAGCGACCTCGGCATCGCCGAGAACGAGGCCGTCTCCCTCGGCGCCAAGGTCGTCTCCAACAGCTGGGGCGGCGGCGAGTCCTCCGCGCAGACCACCGAGGACACCCAGTACTTCAAGCACCCGGGCGTCGCCATCACCGTCTCCTCCGGTGACTCCGCCTACGGCGCCGAGTACCCGGCGACCTCCCAGTACGTGACCGCCGTCGGCGGCACCGCGCTCACCACCGCCTCCAACTCCCGCGGCTGGAGCGAGTCGGTGTGGCACACCAGCTCCACCGAGGGCACCGGCTCCGGCTGCTCGGCGTACGACCCGAAGCCGAGCTGGCAGACCGACACCAGCTGCTCCAAGCGCATGGAGGCCGACGTCTCCGCCGTCGCCGACCCGGCCACCGGTGTGGCGGTCTACGACACCTACGGCGGCTCCGGCTGGGCGGTCTACGGCGGCACCAGCGCCTCCGCCCCGATCGTCGCCGGCGTCTACGCCCTCGCGGGCACCCCGGGCTCCACCGACTACCCGGCGAAGTACCCCTACGCCCACACCGGCAACCTGTACGACGTGACCAGCGGCAGCAACGGCTCCTGCTCCACCTCGTACTTCTGCACCGCCGGCACCGGCTACGACGGCCCGACCGGCTGGGGCACCCCGAACGGCACCACCGCCTTCACCGCCGGCACCACCAGCGGCAACACGGTGACCGTCACCAACCCCGGCAGCCAGTCCACCACCACGGGCGGCTCGGCGAGCCTGCAGATCCACGCCACCGACAGCGCCGGCGCGGCCCTGACCTACAGCGCCTCCGGCCTGCCCACCGGCCTGTCCATCAACAGCTCCACCGGCCTGATCTCCGGTACGGCGTCCACCGCCGGCACCTACCAGGTCACCGTCACCGCCAAGGACTCCACCGGCGCCTCCGGCTCGACCTCCTTCACCTGGACGGTCGGCTCCTCCGGCGGCACCTGCTCCTCGGCGCAGCTGCTGGCCAACCCGGGCTTCGAGTCCGGCAGCACCGGCTGGACCTCCACCAGCGGCGTCATCACCAACGACACCGGTGAGGCGGCCCACGGCGGCTCCTACAAGGCGTGGATGGACGGCTACGGCTCCGCGCACACCGACACGCTCTCCCAGTCGGTGACCATCCCCTCCGGCTGCAAGGCCAGCTACACCTTCTACCTGCACATCGACACCGCCGAGTCCGGCAGCACCGCGTACGACAAGCTGACCGTCTCCGCCGGCTCGACCACCCTGGCGACGTACTCGAACGTCAACGCCGCCTCCGGGTACGCGCAGAAGACCTTCGACCTGTCCTCGTTCGCCGGTCAGACGGTTACCCTGAAGTTCAGCGGAGTGGAGGACTCCTCGCTCCAGACCAGCTTCGTCGTGGACGACACCGCCCTGACGACCAGCTGATCCGTACACGTACGACAACCGGTCCCGGCCGCGGGGGGCGCGCCCCCCGGGGGGGGGGGGGCGGGGCGGCGGCGGGGGTTGGGGCCCCCCCGCCCCCGGGGCGNCCCCCCCCCCCCCCCCCCCCCCCCCCCCCCCCCCCCCCCCCCCCCCCCCCCGCCACCGGTCTGTGCGTCGGAGGGTGAGGGAGCCCGCCCGTCGGAGGGGGTCCGTCGTCCGGTCCGCGGCCGTGTGGGATCCGCGGGCGCCCGTGGTACGTCACACCTGTGTCAGGGGGCCGGTCGGCCCGCCACGGCAGAAAGGCGGTACCCATGCGTCGCACGACGCCCGTCGCCATCGCGGCGGCAGCAGTCCTCCTCGCGGCCTGCGGCTCCCAGAGCGGCGGGGACAAAGGAGGCGCCGGCAGCGGCAAGGTGTCGCCGTCGGCGTCCGCGCCGTCCGCCGGGGGAGGGTGCGTCCCGCACGTGGAACTGACCGCCGGCGACGACGGCCGCACCGTCTGCGTGACGAAGGGCGGCGAGCTGCGGCTCACCCTGGACGGCACCCGGGCCCGGCCCTGGAAGCCCGTACGGACGAGCGGCAGCGCCCTGCGGGCGATCAACTCGGGCTTCGTCATCCAGCCGGGCGACGCCACGGCCGCCTACCAGGCGGTGGCCCCCGGCACGGCGAAGCTGACGTCCTCCCGGCCGCTGTGCGCCGAGCCCACGGCCCCCGGCCAGGTCTCGTGCAAGGGCATCCAGGAGTGGACGGTCACCGTGCGGGTGAAGTAGACGACGGCGGCTACCCCGCGAGGTGCCGCACCTGGTCCCACAGGACCGGGTCGACCACGCCCACCCGGCGGCGGAAGTCGGCGACCGCCACCTCGCGCAGCTCGTCGGTCTGCAGGAAGCTGGGCCGGCCGTGGGCGTCGCCGACCGCGCCCGGCGGCAGCGGGATCACACCCGCGCGCTCGTCGTGGTACTTGCTGGTGATCTTCGCGACCGTGGCCCGGTTGCCGCGCACGGCCAGCACCAGACAGGGCCGGTCCTTGGCCTCCGGGCGGTCCTCGTAAGGGACCTGCGCCCACCAGATGTCACCGGGGTTCGGACGGGTCGTCCGGGCCCCGGCCCGGCCGGCGGGCCGGCCGGAGGGACGACCGCCGGGGCGACCTGGCGGCCGCCGCCGGCCGGGCCCGCGGCCCCAGCCGTCGACGAGCGTGGCGACCACGGCGAGCAGCACCACCGCCGCGAGCGCCAGCCACCAGGACGTGTCCATAGGGACGACGTTACCGGCGCGCGCCCGTCAGCGCGCGCCCTCTGCAAGCTTCATGCGCCCACGGTCCAGCCGAACCGGTGACAGCGCAGGTGAGTTCGCCCACAACGGCCCCTGGCAGAGGAGCGACCCGCGCTTTCGCGCCTTACGCTCGACGAACCGCACAACTCCCTGCCTGCTCCCTGCCTTCTTCCTTTGCCGCCCCCGCTCCGCTCCTTCTCCGCCCCCTTCCGGTTCCCGCCCACCGGCTCCCCGCCAACGGAGGTTTCTGCTTCATGAAGCTCACCGTCGTCGGCTGCTCAGGGTCGTTCCCGTCCGCGGATTCGGCCTGCTCGAGCTACCTCGTCGAGGCCGACGGCTTCCGGCTGCTCCTCGACATGGGCAATGGCGCCCTCGGCGAGCTGCAGCGTCACTGCGGTCTCTACGACCTCGACGCGATCTTCCTCAGCCATCTGCACGCCGACCACTGCATCGACATGCTGGGGTACTTCGTCGCGCGCTACTACCGCCACGAGGGAGGCCGCTGCGAGCCCCTCCCCGTCTACGGCCCCGAGGGCACCGAGCACCGGCTGACCACGGCGTACGCCGACACCCCCTCCGCCTCGTCCATGAGCGAGGTCTTCGACTTCCACACGGTCAAGCCGTCCACGTTCGAGATCGGCCCGTTCACGGTGCACACCGAGCGGGTCCGCCATCCCGTGGAGGCGTACGCCATCCGCATCGAGCACGGCGGGAAGTCCCTGACGTACTCCGGCGACACGGGGGTCAGCGAGGTGCTGGACGAGCTGGCCCGCGACACGGACCTGTTCCTGTGCGAGGCGGCCTTCACGCACGGCAAGGAGAGCATCCCCGACCTCCACCTCAACGGTCGCGAGGCGGGCGAGTCGGCGGCCCGCGCGGGAGCCCGCCACCTGGTGCTGACCCACATCCCCCCGTGGACCGACCCGGCCGTCAACCTGGCGGACGCCCGCGAGGTCTTCGACGGCCCGGTGGACCTGGCCGCCCCGCGGGCGGTCTACGAGCTCTAGCCCGGCCGCGCAGGGCCTGGAACCGCACCACCTCCGGGCCTCCTCCGCCCGCCCGGAGCTCAGCCCGCGTCGGCGTCGGCCTCCAGTTCGCCCAACACCCGGCCGATCATCCCGAAGTCGTCCAGCACGCTCTGTCCGGCGCCACGCGCGACCGCCTTCCGGTACGCGGGCAGGACCGCCTCGTACTGACCGCCGGCCGGCGCCAGTGTTCGGAATTCGTGCTGCGGGTACGCCGAATTCCCCGGCCGGGGAACGGCCGGGGAATTCGGGGGCTCTCGGGATTTCGGGGCGGGCTACTTGGCCTCGGCCTTCTCCAGTTCGGCCAGTTCCTCGTCGGACTCGCGGCCCGGGGTGGGGAGGTTGAACTTGATGATGGCGAAGCGGAAGACCACGTAGTAGACGACGCCGAAGCACAGGCCCACCAGCGCCAGGCCCCACGGGTTGCTCGCGATGCCCAGGTTCAGGAACCAGTCGATCGCGCCGGCCGAGAAGCCGAAGCCGTCCCGCATGCCCAGCGACCAGGTCAGGGCCATCGAGATGCCGGTGAGGACCGCGTGGATGGCATAGAGGACCGGCGCGATGAACATGAAGGTGAACTCGATGGGCTCGGTGACGCCGGTGACGAAGGACGTCAGGGCGAGCGAGAACATCATGCCGCCGACGACCTTGCGGCGCTCCGGGCGGGCGCAGTGCACGATGGCGAGGCAGGCGGCCGGGAGGCCGAACATCATGATCGGGAAGAAGCCGGTCATGAACTGGCCCGCGGTCGGGTCCCCGGCCAGGAAGCGCGCGATGTCGCCGCTCTTGCCGTGGTAGTCGCCCGCCTGCAGCCAGGGGAAGGAGTTCAGCAGGTGGTGCATGCCGATCGGGATCAGCGCGCGGTTGGCCACACCGAAGATGCCGGCGCCGACGGCGCCCGAACCCACCAGCCACTCGCCGAAGTTGTGCAGACCGGTGCCGAGGACCGGCCAGATGTAGCCGAAGACGATGCCGATGACCAGGCCGGCGAGCGCCGACAGGATCGGCACCAGGCGGCGGCCGCCGAAGAAGCCGGCCCAGTCCGGCAGCTTGGTGCGGTAGAACCGCTGGTAGATCAGCGCGACGGCGAGGCCCATCACCACACCGCCGAGCACCTTGGCGTCCGCCGGGGCGTCGACCATGACGACCTTGCCGTCGACGGCCGTCGCGACCTTGGGCAGGTTCCTGTCGGTGAACGTACTGAGCACGTTCTTGAAGACCAGGTAGCCGACGACCGCGGCCAGTGCCGTCGAGCCGTCCGACTTCTTCGCGAAGCCGATCGCGATGCCCACCGCGAACAGCAGCGCCATGTTGTCGAGGATCGCGTTGCCGCCGGCCGCCATGAAGGAGGCGATCTTGGTCAGGAACGCGGGGAAGGAGGGGTCTCCCAGCATGTCCGTGTTGCCCAGGCGGACCAGGAGGGCGGCGGCGGGCAGCACGGCCACCGGCAGCATCAGGCTCCGGCCGATGCGCTGCAGCACAGCCATCACCCCGGGGCCCTTCTTCTTCTCGGCCGCGGGAGCGGCGCTGACCGTGGTCACAAGTTCCTCCTGAGGTACCCCCGGCCGGCGGCTGGGGGAGGGCAGGGCGCCGCCCGGGAACCATGAAGGGGACGGCAGCGTCTCTGGTCTACACCACTCAGTGGTGTAGACCTGTTGTAGCACGATGAAGGCCGTGTAAGGAACCCGCGGATCCGCTACGGCGGGATTACGGACAGTGCAGGTCGCGAGGGCCTCGGACCGCGGCCGCCGGGGCACGGCGAAGCCCCCCGGAGCGCGGGGTCCGAGGGGCGGAGTCGGGGTCGGGGCTCAGACCTTGGTGACGTCTTCGACGTCCTCCTCGGGCTCGCGGCCCGGGGTCCGCAGGTCGAACGTCGTGATCGCGAACCGGAAGACGACGTAGTACACGACGGCGAAGCACAGCCCGATCGGGATGATCGCCCACGGCTTCGTCGCCAGGTTCCAGTTGATGACGTAGTCGATCAGGCCCGCCGAGAAACTGAACCCGTCGTGCACCCCGAGCCCCCACGTCACCGCCATCGACACCCCGGTCAGCAGCGCGTGCACCACGTACAGCAGCGGCGCGATGAACAGGAACGAGTACTCCAGCGGCTCGGTGATGCCGGTCACGAACGACGTCAGCGCAACCGACAGCATCAGCCCGCCGACCTCCTTGCGGCGGCCGGGCCGGGCGCAGTGCGTCATGGCCAGCGCGGCGGCGGGCAGCGCGAACATCATGATCGGGAAGAACCCCGAGGTGAACTGACCCGCGTTCGGGTCGCCCGCCAGGAACATGTTGATGTCGCCGTGCACCGGCGGGCCGCCCGGCGGCGTGTAGGTCCCGAACTGGAACCAGATCGGCACGTTCAGGAACTGGTGCAGGCCCACCACCAGCAGCGCCCGGTTCGCGACGCCGAAGACACCCGCGCCCCAGGACCCCGCGTGCCGCAGCCACCCGCTGAAGCTCTCCAGCGCGTGGCCGATGGGCGGCCAGACCCACAGGCACAGCGCGGCGAAGACGATGGCGACGAACGCCATGATGATCGGCACCAGCCGCCGCCCGTTGAAGAAGCCCAGCCAGTCCACCAGGCGCGTGCGGTGGTAGCGGGCCCAGAAGAACGCCGCCAGCAGACCCATCACGATGCCGCCGAAGACCCCCGGGTTCTGGAAGGAGTACGGCGTCACCGAGCCCACCCCGGCGCCGACGCTCACCTGGCAGCCGATGTCCGGCAGCGCCTTGGAGCCGCCCGGGCACTGCTCGGGGAACTGGTGCAGCACGCCGTAGTAGACGAGGAAGCCGGCCACCGCCGCGAGCGCCGTCGAGCCGTCCGACTTCTTCGCCATGCCGATCGCGACGCCCACGCAGAACAGCAGCGGCAGGCCGAGGGAGCCGTCGAGCAGCGCGCCGCCCGCCCCCTTCATCACCTTCGACACGGCGTTCCAGCCCAGGCCCTGGTCGCCGAAGACGTCCGGCTGCCCCAGCCGGTTCAGGATGCCCGCGGCCGGCAGCACGGCGATCGGCAGCTGGAGACTGCGGCCCATCTTCTGCAGCCCCTGGAACAGCCGGTTCCACCGCTCCCGCGCCACACCGGTCGTACGGCCGGCGCTGCCTGCGCTCTCGGCGCTCATGGCGTCCTCCCGGCCGCTCGACTCGGGCGTGGTTTGGCGACCGTCCCCGCTGTGGTGTAGACCAGTTGCCCGGACGGTTCCGCTGTCGTGATCGCCATCATTCGGCACGCGCGGCATGACCGCTCGCGAAGATGGGCCAACTGTGGGTTACTGCGACAAAGCGGTTCGGATCAGGGAGAAAGAACATGGCCAGCAAGGCTGAGAAGATCGTCGCGGGTCTCGGTGGTATCGAGAACATCGAGGAGATCGAGGGCTGCATCACCCGGCTGCGCACCGAGGTGTCCGACCCCTCGCTGGTCGACGAAACCGCCCTGAAGGCCGCCGGCGCCCACGGCGTCGTCAAGATGGGCACCGCCATCCAGGTCGTCATCGGCACCGACGCCGACCCCATCGCCGCGGAGATCGAAGACATGATGTGACCCCCTAGGGGTTCACCTGTCACCTGTAAGGGGCTCCTCCCGCCGCGGGAGGAGCCCCTCGCGTCACTCCCGATAGGCTCGTGGCCATGTCTCGAATCGACGGCCGCACCCCCGAACAGCTCCGCCCGGTCACCATCGAACGCGGCTGGAGCAAGCACGCCGAGGGCTCCGTCCTCGTCTCCTTCGGCGACACCAAGGTCTTCTGCACCGCCTCGGTCACCGAAGGCGTCCCGCGCTGGCGCAAGGGCAGCGGCGAGGGCTGGGTCACCGCGGAGTACTCCATGCTGCCCCGCGCCACCAACACCCGCGGCGACCGCGAGTCCGTCAAGGGCAGGATCGGCGGCCGCACCCATGAGATCTCCCGCCTCATCGGCCGCTCACTGCGCGCCGTCATCGACTACAAGGCGCTCGGCGAGAACACCATCGTCCTCGACTGCGACGTCCTCCAGGCCGACGGCGGCACCCGCACCGCCGCCATCACCGGCGCCTACGTCGCCCTCGCCGACGCCGTCGCCTGGGCCCAGGGCAAGAAGCTGATCAAGGCCGGCCGCCAGCCGCTGACCGGCACCGTCAGCGCCGTCTCCGTCGGCATCGTCGGCGGGGTGCCCCTCCTCGACCTCTGCTACGAGGAGGACGTGCGCGCCGAGACCGACATGAACGTCGTCTGCACCGGCGACGGCCGCTTCGTCGAGGTCCAGGGCACCGCCGAGGCCGAGCCCTTCGCCCGCGAGGAACTCGACGCCCTGCTCGACCTCGCCGTCACCGGCTGCACCGAACTGGCCGTGATCCAGCGCGCCGCACTGGCCGCCACCCGCGAAAAGTAAAGCCCGCCCCAAAACCCCGGGTGCGCGAGGGCAACCCCCGCACCCTCCCCGGCGTCCCTATGGATACGGGCGCACGGCCACTGCCGTGCGCCCGGCCAGCCGTACAAGGGGAGGGAACACCACCATGGCCGTCAGCCGACGCCGAGGCCGACTCACCGCCGTCGCCACCGTCATGGCGACCGCCGCGCTCACCATGGGCCTCACCACCGGCTGCGACGCCGTGAACAAGGCCCTCGACTGCGTGCAGACCGCCGACTCCATCGCCGACGGCGTCACCGACCTCCAGCAGGCCGTGGAGAACGCGGCGGACGACCCCGCCCAGGCCGACGCCTCCCTCGACTCCATAGAGAAGAACCTGCGCAAGATCGGCGACAAGACCGACGACGCCGACGTCAACAAGGCGGTCGACCACCTCGACCAGGCCGTGCGGAACGTCCGCACGGCCATCAAGAACGGCGACCACACCCCCGACGTCAGCCCCGTCACCGACGCGGCGGGCGAACTCACCAAGGTCTGCACCTCGTAACGGCGGACCCGCGCGGGCGGGGGGACGGCTCAGCGCTCTCCCTGCCGGCGCCGCTCCCGGTCCAGCTCCCGCTCCAGCGTCCGCTCCTCATGCCGCGCCCGGTGCAGCTCGTGCCGCGACTCCTTGTGCTCCAGGCGCTCCTGACGGCGCGTCTCCTTCAGCCGCTGCCGCTCCGCCCGGGTGACCTTGCGCTCCACACCGACCCCGCCCCAGAAGGCGAACCCGCTGATGACCACCCGCGGCGCCCCCGGCTCGGGCCGCCCGTCACCGTCCGGATGGTCGAAGCCGCCCATGACCCCGATCCCGCGCACGACGACCTCGACCCCCGGCGGCACGATCACCTGCACCCCGCCCATGATCGCCACACAGTTGATCTCGACCTCGCGGTCCGCGAAGTCCGCCTCCCGCAGGTCGATCTCGCCGCCGCCCCAGAGCGCGAAACACCGGAACCGCCTGGGCACCGTCCAGCGGCCCTTGCGCTGGAACCCGGACAGGACCGCGACCCCGCTCGCGGACGACCCCTCGCCGCCGACGATCCGGCCCGCCCAACTCCCCTCCGGCACCGGCTCCTTCGTGAACGACACGGGACGCGGCGCCACCGCGCCGCTCGCCGGCAGATCACGCGTGATCGGCGTCAACTCGGCGTACGTACGCGCCTTGTACGTCGCCTCCAGACGCTCCTCGAACTCTTCCATGTCCAGGCGTCCGTCGGCGAGGGCGTCCCGCAGGACCTCGCTGACCCGCTCGCGGTCGGCATCTGATGCGCGGAGATCCGGGACTGCGTCGTCGGTCATGGCAGAAGCCTACGAGACCGCCTTCTCCGCGTACATCTTCGCGATGACGGCCTCGATGTCCGGTTCCCGCACCGACAGATCCACCAGCGGATACTCGGCCGCCAGGTACGCCACCAGCGGCGCCGCCGACTGCCCCGCCGGGAACGCCAGCCACTGCCGCGGCCCCTCCACCCGCACCACCCGGCAGGACGGCGCCTCGATCGGCGGCACCTCCCGCTCCAGGTCCACCACCAGCGTCCGCTCGCCCTCCCCGGCCTCGTGCAGCCCCGCGAGCGCGCCGTCGTACACCAGCCGCCCGTGGTCGATCACCATCACCCGCGAGCACAACTGCTCGATGTCCTGGAGATCGTGCGTCGTCAGCAGCACCGTCGTCCCCAGGCCCGCGTTCAGCTCCTTCAGGAAGCCCCGCACCTTGGCCTTCGACACGACGTCCAGACCGATCGTCGGCTCGTCCAGGTACAGCACCTCCGGATCGTGCAACAACGCCGCCGCGATGTCCCCACGCATCCGCTGCCCCAGCGACAACTGCCGCACCGGCACCTCCAACAGGGCGCCCAACTCCAGCAGTTCCACACACCGGTCGAGATTCTCCCGGTAACGGGCGTCCGGGATCCGGTACATGCGGTGCGCCAGCCGGTAGGAGTCGATCAGCGGCAGGTCCCACCACAGCGTCGTCCGCTGCCCGAAAACCACCCCTATCCGGCGCGCCAGCCGCGTCCGCTCCCGCGACGGATCGATCCCCGCCACCCGCAGCCGCCCCGCGCTCGGCGTCAGGATGCCCGTCAGCATCTTGATCGTCGTCGACTTCCCGGCACCGTTCGGGCCGATGTAGCCGACCATCTCGCCCCGCGCCACGGTGAACGAGATCGAGTCCACCGCCCGCACCTGCCGCCGCTCCCGCTTCATGAACCCGGTCCTCTTGCGCACGTCGAAGACCTTCTCGACCCGGTCCACCTCGATGAACGCGTCCACCACTAACTCCCTGTACTCCGATACGACCGAAGGCCCGTCCGCCACGCCAGCCCCGCCGCCGCGCAGCACACCACCGCAACCAGCGGCGGCGCGAACGCCGCCCACTGAGGCACACCGCCCAGCGGATACGGCCGCCCCAGCACATAGGCCGCCGGCACCCAGTTGACGAAGGCCAGCGGCAGCATGAAGGTCACCCCCCGCACCAACTCCTTGCCGAACACGGTCGGCGGGTACTGCAACAGCGTCTGACCGCCGTACGTGAACGCGTTCTGCACCTCGGAGGCGTCCTGCGCCACGAACTGGAACGCCGCCCCCACCACGAACACCGCGGAGAAGATCATCCCGCCGCACACCAGCATCCCCGGCACCATCAGCACCTTCACCGGCGTCCAGGCGATGTCGGACGCGACCAGCGCGTACCCCAGCACCAGCGCCCCCTGCGTGACCCGCGCGACCCGGCGCAACGCGAACCGGTCGGCGGCCACCTGCGCCAGCACCGGCGCGGGCCGCACCAGCAGGGTGTCCAGCGTGCCGTCCCGCACCCGGGTGCCGAGCCGGCCCGCCGACCCGATCGCCAGGTCCGCGATCCCGAACGAGGTCGCCGACAGCCCGTACAGGAACGCCACCTCGGCCAGCGAGTAACCGCCGAGGACGTCGACCCGCGAGAACATCAGCAGGATCGAGACGAAGTCCAGTCCGGTCACCAGCACCCCACCGCACACGGCCATCGCGAACGACGCCCGGTAGGCCAGCGTGGACCGCATCCACATCCCGGCGATCAGCCGGTACGCGCGCAGCCCCTCCGTCACGGCGTCGCGCTCACCCACCCTGGACCACCACCCGCCGGGCCGCCGCCGTCTGCAGCAGCCGCCCGGCCGCCAGCAGCACCACCGCCCACACCGCCTGGAACGCGAAGGCGGGCAACGGGTCCGCCTGCCCCATCAGCACATCCGCCGGCACCTGCACCTGCGCCGCCCACGGCAACACCCGGACCACCTCGCCGAGCGTCCCGGGGAACGCGTTCAGCGGCAGCGTCATCCCCGAACAGAAGATGCCGGTGATCATGAGCGCCTGGAGCGCCCCCGTGCCGTCCATCAACCAGAACCCGGTCAGCGCCACCAGGTAGCGGATCCCGAAGCTGACGATCATCGCCAGGGCCACGGCCACCACGAACGCCAGCCACGTCCCCACGTCGTGCGGCAGCGCCGTCGGGAAGACCAGCGCCCCGAAGGTGAACGGGATCACACCACGGCCGAGCAGCTGGAACACCGCCCGGCCCAAGTCGTTCGCCAGCCACCACACTTGCAGATCCGCCGGCCGGTACAGATCGATCGCGACCTCACCCGTACGGATGCGTTCCATGAACTCCGTCTCGAAGCCGCCGCCCTGGATCGCCAAGGTCGCGTACAGCGCCTGCCCCAGCCACACGAACGTCACCGCCTGCGCCTGGTCATAGCCTCCGAGGTGCGGTTTCTCGTCCCACAGCGCCAGATAGGTGTAGACGAGAATCAGCCCGAACACCGTATTGGTGAAGACCCCTGCCGCAGTGGCGGCCCGATACGTCGCGTACCGTCTGAATCCCCCCGCCGCGACGGCCACGTACAACCGTCCCGCGCCCACGTCAGTCGACCTCCCTGGACACCTCGACACCGAAGCGCAGGAGCCTAGTCCGGAGGCACGGCGACCGGCCACGCATTTTCGTCCCCGATGCGTGCCGCGATCCTGGAACGGAACGCCAGGTGCGAGAGTCTTCAAACAGGGGGCGCAGAAGGCGTACGAGGCGTACGGGAAACGTACGACGCGAAACAGGAGTCCGTGCACGAGATGAGCGACGAGCCGCAGCCGCAGCAGCAGGACAAGGGCGGGGCGCCAGACACACCGCTGCCGGCTGAAGGGCCCGGAGAACCGGTGGGTTCCACCGACGCGAGCGCAGCGTCCGCCGAGGGGGCGGCAGGCGCGGCCGGGGCGACCCCGGCGACCCCGGAAGGCGGTTCGCCCCGCGACCCGTCGGTCCCGGCCGCCCGCACCGGCCGCCTCGACCAGGTGCGCCGCGCGGCCCAGGCGGGCCGCGCCGTCCCGGCACCCCGCACGACGGGGCAGACCGCGCCGACGGCACCGACGGCACCGACGGCCAAGAACGACACCTCCGGCGGCTCCGGGACCACCACGTCCCCGGAGCACCCGGGCCGCCCCCGCACCACCGGCGGCACCCAGGCCCCCGACGGCTCACAGCCCCAGGTGGGCCCCCAGCGAACCGGCGAGAAGCAGGTGGACGGGGACAGCCGACGGTCCGGCCAGGGACAGTCGTCCGGTGCGACCGCGGGGGCGGGAGCGGCGGCGGGGCGGGCGCAGGTGTCCGGCGAGGGCGAAGCGTCCGGTGACGCGGAGGCCGCCGGTGGGGCGCAGGCGCCCGGGAAGCCGCGGCGGCCCGCTCAGGGACAGCGGCCCACCGATGCTCAGCGGTCCGGTGCGGCGCGGGGAGACGACGGGCCGCGGCGGCCCGACTCCGCTCAGGCCACCGGCAAGGGCGCCCCGTCCGCCGAGAAGTCCGGGTCGGGCGGGTCCGCCGAGAGCACGCAGGTGCTCCGGCGGGTCGAGAAGTCCCCGGTGGGGCGGTCCGGCGAGCCGGGTGCCGCCGCACCGGCGGCGGGCGAAGGACAGGCGCCCGAGACCACCCAGATCCTCCGTCGGGTCAAGGCTCCCCAGCAGGGCGAGCCGGCCGGGCCGAGGCAGACGCCCAAGTCGTCGCCCTCGGACTCCTCGGCACCCTCATCCCCTTCGAACCCCGCGTCCCGTACGTCCCAGGGGTTCGGTGCGTCCGGCGTGGCCGGTGCCGGCCGGACGGCCGGAACCGGAGCGGGAGCCGGTGCCGGTGCCGGTGCCGGTGCCGCAGCCAAAGCCGCCGGTGCCGCAGCCGCAGCCGGTGCCGCGGCCGGGCAGGCCGGCGCGGCCGCCCGGGCGGCCCAGGCCCCCGCGGCGGCGCACCCCTCCGC
>NZ_JAJSZC010000225.1:0-13045 GCF_036815105.1 Streptomyces sp. IBSBF 3136 | reverse complement strand
GGGGGGGAGCGGCCCGCCATGTGCGGCCTTTGCGTTCTGCCGTTGTCGGGCATGAGCACGCAGTCCCTCCGGGCGCTACCCTCCGCTGCTGTTCCATACGTTGGCGGGCGACCGGCACGCCCACCGACAACGCTTGCCTCGGCCAGATAGACCCGGCGGGGCCGGATCCCGTGAATGTCACGTGTACCAGGTGCGGTCTACAGGACGTGCCCTGTTGCCGCGCGTTGGGTCGCTCAGCTGGACCGACTCCGCAGCGGCCTGACCGCCCGCGTCGTCCACCGAGGGCGACCGCGCCGGAGGGGGCCCGGCGTCCGGAGAGGGAGACATACGGACGGCGCAGATCTACCAGCCGTGGCATCGACCTGCGCGAGATCAGGTGGCGGCAGGAGATGATCCCGGCTGAGGACTTCAACGGAATGCCGACCGGCGCGTCCGATGCCGGCTGCGGACGCGGTGCGAACGAAGCGCACAGGACGGAATCCTCTCGAAGATCACGAACGGATCGTGATCTTCGTAGCGTCACCAAGCCGCGCTACGCCCGGTGACCGGCTCCGGCTCTACCCGATCGGGCGGTAAGTCGGATGGTCAACCGCGCTGTTCGTGACCAGGTACCGCGCCCGACCGGCACGCTCGCCGACGTGATGGCGGGGTGGGTGACGCCGCCCGCGGACAGGCCGCTGGTGTTCTCGCCGTTCGGCCTGGGAGTGCTGGACCTCGCCGTCGGCAGGTTCGTCTACGACGAGACCGTCCGCGCGGGCCGACTCCACGTGGTCGAGGACTTCTTCCACGACCTGAGCCGGCACGGCTGACGATCCACCCGATCCGGCGCAACTCCTCGCGACTGCGTTCGAACACCGCCGAGTCAGGGTGATTCGGCCCGGGTCTGTTGAAAGCGGAAACCTCGCAAGCGCTTGCTGACGTCATGATGTGATCGCCGCGTGGGGAGACGCGGCAGGCCTTGGGGGGTCACATGGAATCTTTGCGCGCGCTGGGGGCGGGGGATCCGGATCGGGTCGGTCCGTACCGCGTGGTGGGCCGGCTGGGTGCCGGCGGCATGGGACGGGTCTACCTGGCTCGCTCCAAGGGCGGCCGAGCCGTCGCCGTGAAGATCGTGCGGCCCGAACTCGCCGAGGACCGCGAGTTCCGGCAGCGGTTCGCCCGGGAGGTCGCCGCGGCCCGGAGGGTCAACGGCGTCTTCACGGCGGGCGTGGTGGACGCCGACCCGGACGCGGACCCGCCGTGGCTGGCCACCGCCTATGTGCCCGGCATCTCGCTGGACACCGCCGTCGCCCGGCATGGCGCCTGGCAGGCCGGCCCGGTGACCACGCTGGCCGCCGGGCTCGCCGAGGCGCTGGAGGCGATCCATGCCGCGGGGCTCGTCCACCGCGACCTCAAGCCGTCCAACGTGCTGCTCGCTGCCGACGGTCCGCGCGTCATCGACTTCGGCATCTCGACGGCGACCGAGGCGAGCGCGATCACCCGCACCGGGGTGGTGATCGGGACGCCTGGCTTCATGTCTCCGGAACAGCTCACGGGGGAGCCGGTCGGCCCGGCGAGCGACGTGTTCGCGCTGGGCGCGGTCCTCGCGTTCACCGCGTCGGGCTCCGGCCCCTTCGGCACGGGCTCGGCCCAGGGGCTGATGTACCGCATCGTCCACGGCGACCCCGATCTCGACGCGGTGCCCGGGCCGATCCGCGGTCTGGTCGGACGCTGTCTGGCCAAGCGGCCCGGCGACCGGCCGACCGTGGACGAGCTGCTGTCGGAACTGATCGACGCGGCGGGCGCGCCACGCACGGCGCTCCTGTTCACGAACGCGACGTGGCTCCCTCCGATGGTGGCCGCGGAGGTGCGCGGCGCCCGGGACGGCGGCTCCGAGGCGACGGTGCCCGAGACGCCGCCCGGGGGCGGCCGGCCGCAGGGCGGCACGCCGCCGGCCCCGGACCCCGCCGGAAGGAATCACCAGGCGCCCACCGTGACCGGGCCGGTGTCGCCGACCCCGCCGCCCGCCTACACGCCGACCGCGGTGCTGCCGACCCCCGTTCCGCGGCCGCCCGGGAAACCCTCCCGGGCGTCCACCGGCAGACGGCGAGCGGCCGTGATCGGCTCCGTTCTCGCCGGCGTGGTCGCGATCGGGCTCGTGGCGTGGCAGGCCGACGCCGTGCTCGGCGGCGGGTCCGGCTCCGGCTCGGGGGCCTCCTCGCCGGGGTCCTCGCCCTACGACAGCCCGACGCCGCTGGGCAGTCCCTCCTCGCCCGCCGCCACGCCGGCGCCGCTGGACAGCCCGTACACTCCGGCCGGCACGCCCGATGACACCCCGACCCCGCCTGCGAGCACCATGCCCGAGGACAGCCCGTCCGCACCCGCCTCCGACGTGACCGACCTTTCCGGTCGGTGGAACGGGAGTTACGTCTGCAACCAGGGCATCACCGGGCTGGTGCTCACCATCGAGGACCACGGCGACGGCACCGTGGACGCCGTGTTCGCGTTCTACCCCGCGCCGTCCAACCCGCAGGTGCCGCGCGGCTCCTTCGCCATGGCGGGCACCCTCCAGAGCGGCGTGCTGACGCTGCGGGCCACACGGTGGATCGAGCAGCCGCCGAACTTCCTGGCCGTCAACCTCCAGGGCTCGTACGACACCCAGACACCGGATCACCTGGACGGCCGGGTCTACGGCCCCAACTGCACGACGTTCTCGGCGGACCGTTCCTGACCCGCCGGGCCGGTCCACCGGGGCGAGCCCGCGGGGGAGCCCGGTGGCCGGCAACACCCGTGGCCCACCGGTGTCTACGCGCGCAACTTCCGTTGTCCATAGGAGGATTGACGAGCGGCTCGTGCGGCTGCTTCACTGATTCGGCAGTGGCTGAGCCACTCGCCCACTGGCTGTTGTCTCCGAGTTCACCGTCGGGCGGATTTGTCATGAGCAGGGCAAAAAGTTCGGCGGCTCGCGGATCCGACCCCGATCACGTCGAGCGCCCGGACGCGGACCGAAGTAGTGCATCGGCGACATCTGACGCGGCGACACCGACCAACGGAGATCACGATGAGCAGAGCAAGCAGCAGACGCAGAGCACTGATCAGCGCGATCGTGTGCGCCGCCGTCGTAGGAACCGCCCAGCCCGCCGTCGCCTCCACGGTGGCCGACGGTGGCCGACGGCATCCGGCCGCCCCGCACTCATCGGTCCACGGCGTCGAGAAGGCGGTCGCACGCTCTCTCGCCTCGTCGCTGGCACGGTCCGACTGGCGGGCGCGGGTACGGGCGGCCACGCTCGCCACCGAGGACGCCGATCTGCAGGCGCTGACTGACAAGGCCGGAAGCCTCGCGGGCAAGGCTCTGCCCGCGTCCGTGGCCGGCGCGAACCGCCGGGTCGCCGCGCTGAAGGGGCTGCCCGCCTCGACCGGTTCACTGCTTCGCGTGCGTCTCGGCGCGGCCTCCATGCGTGCCCGTCTGACCCCGGACGTGACCCCCTGGGTCGCGGTCGCCGCCTCCGACGAGCACGCGAAGACGATCACGGCGTACGACAGCCGGGGCCGCGGCCACACCGTGGACGCGACACACGTACCCACCTTCCCCCTGTACGTCTTGGACATCGACGCGGCCAAGGCGCACAAGGCCGGACTCCGAGTGCTCCGCGACCAACTCGCCGACAACGGCGTCAGCACACCCGCGCCTCAGGGCGCGCACGCCGCGGACACAGCGGGCTGGTGGGCCACCAAGGTCACCGCGGTCGAGGTGAACGACGACCAGGAACCCTGGTTCAAGGGCGCGGCCGAGATGTTCTCGCTGGTGACCGGCTACGGACAGGACGGCAAGGCGCGCGTCGACTCGGTCGACATGCCCTACCTCGACTACGACGGGACGGTGTACTACCCCAACCAGATCCTGGTCAACTGGTCCAACTACAAGTACAACCTGGCCGACGTCGTCATGATGGAGGACGACGACGGCACCAACTACAAGTCGCTCGCCCAGGCCCTCACCGCGGCCCTGCTGACCGTCACCGACCAGGGCACCTACATCCCGCTGGTGAACGCGGTGCTGTCGGCGATGCCCGACTCCTGGTTCACCGACGACCCCGACTACGTGGAGTCCTGGTACACCCTGGCCAGGAACTCCACGGGCCGTCTCAACGGAGCCGCCGGCAACGGCTGGATGACCGTCGAACCGTACTTCGTCGAGCAGTACTGATCCTCGGGCCAGGGTTCACCCGAGGCCGGCGAGTGGGGCGGACGGCTGCCAGGCGACGGGCATGACGACGTCGACGGCGTCACGACGGGCCAGTTAGCCAACCGCTCCCGGAGGTCAGACCCGCCCAGGATCCCGGACGGGTGTCTTGCACGGGCGTGCCTGAGGGCGGGGGCGTTGGTACCGGCATGGCGCCGTATCCCGACTCTGCGGCTCCTGGCCCGAAGAGGTCAAGCGAGCCACGCTAGCGCCCCCGAACCCGCGTTTCTGGCTCATGGACCGCATCACCGCAAGCGCCCGGGGTGGGCACCGCCCGCGTCGTGGTTGAGCCCGTAGACGAATGCCTGCTCGCCGAGGGTATAGGCACATTCGCTGGGCCAGTCGTCCACGCGCCCGGTCAGAATCGGCTTCGCCGCCTGACCCAGCGCCGGCAGGATTGCGGGCAGGTGGCGTGCTCAATCGATCGTGGACTGTGAGTGAAGCGCCGCGCGCCCGGCGGCCCGTGCCACCGTGACGGCTGCGCCGGCCACGTCCTCGGAGATCCGCCGCCAAGCGGGGCCCCGTGATGCTTCGGCCATATCGGCATCGCTTCGCTCGACATGGAGGGTCGCACTGGTCTCCGACACCGCCGCGTGGGTCCGTTCTTGCGACCATCCTGCCCCGCCTTCCCGGTCGGTGCAGCCGGAGAAGGCGCGGGGCCGGGCGGGCTTTAACCGCATCCGTGCTTCGAGATGCGATCCCCCGCGGCTCCCGGATACGCTCGCCGAGGGCCGGGTGGCAATCCAAGGAGAGCGGGGCGCAGCAGCCGCTCCCCACCCCACCCAGCGGAAACGAAAACGTCTGCAGTCCGCACCTCTGCAGGGTTCGCCCCCTGGATGAGAGGAAGGTTGCGATGAGGTTGACCCGCACCCGTACAGCAAAGGCCGCCGCGGCAGTCGTGGTCGCCGTCCCGCTCGCACTGGGCGGTCTGGCGGCGCAGAGCCACGCGCAGGGGGCGTCTCCCAGTCCTTCGGGCACGTTCGGTCCAGGCTGTTCGTCGCTTTCTCAGAAGGCCAGCACTGCCAAGGACAAGGTTGTGGAGGCCGCGGCCGCGTATCCGCAGCTCAGCCAGCTGGTTGCGGCCACGGTCAGGGCGAAGCTGAGCAGCTCTCTGGACGGAAAGCCCGATGTCACCATCTTCGCCCCCAACGACCAGGCCTTCCAGAAGGTGACCGTGTCGCAGCTTTCCTCGCTGCTGAGCAACGAGGGGCAGCTGAAGAAGGTGCTGACCTACCACGTCGTGAACAAAAAGATCACCCCGGACGAACTCTTCAATGGGTCCTTCACGACGCTGGAAGGCAGCAAGTTGACCACCTCCGGCTCGGGAACGAACTTCAAGGTGAACGGCAAGGCGACCATCGTCTGCGGCAACATCCAGGCCGCGAACGCCACCATCTACGTCGTCGACGCAGTCCTCCAGCCTCCGTCCTGACTCACGGCTCCCGCTCCCGGCGGGCTGCAGGAGCTCATCGAGGCTGAGGCGACCGAGGTCATCGGTGCCGCCCCGGGCGAGCACACTCCGGGAAACGCACGACGTGGCGCGAGGGCCACCGAGGCCGCCCTGACCGAGGCGGTGGTACAAGCGACCGGATGACGCGGCAGAGAGGCCGGTTCCTCAGGGAAGAGACCGGTTCTCCCTCACACCAGAGGCGGCAGGCCCAGCAGCGCCGCTCCGCTCGCGGCCAGCGCCGCCATGACGGCGGCGGGCCAGTTGTGGGTCTGGGCGAACGTCAGCAGCCCTGCGACGAGCCCTGCCACGATCGCGGCCAACAGGATGAGCGCCCAGCGCAGTGACAACCGCTCGGGTGCGGCCGGGTCCGGCGGGGCTGCGGGCGGGGGCAGGGGTGGAGGTGAAGTCGGTTCGGGCATGGAGCTCTCCTGCGGTTGCGTGAAGAGACGAGATGGGGTCGGCGGCCTCCGACCGGCCGCCGTGCGCGCTGCTTCCGGTGCGGTGACGCGATGCCTTTTTCACCTTGGTCGATGCATCAGCTGTCTTCGGAAGCACCTGGAGCGTGTGAACAAGATAGGTCTCTGACCCGTACCAGAGAAGCTTCTTGATGTGTCATAAGGAGGGTGGAGAGGTGCAGAAGGGCGGAGATTGCGCCTCGCGCGCCTCTCAGTGCGCCTGCACAGCCCGCAGTGCTCCCTCTGGCCCGGCTCAGAGAGCAGACCAGACCGGCGCTGTGATTTAGCGTTGCTGGCATGACTGGTCCCACAGAAGACCTGCCCGAAGGTTCCGAGGACGCGTCGCGGGGGTCCACCGCCAAGGTGGTGAAACATTTGGGCTGCCAGATCGTCGAAGGTGGCAAACCCCGCGATCAGCACCTGACGGTCGACACCGTCGTCCAGGAGTTCGGCACCACCCGGCCCATGGCCCGCGAGGCCCTGCAGGCGCTGCATCAGAAGGGCCTGGTCAATCTGCAGGCGCGGATCGGCGCCACCGTGCAGCCGCTGGAACGCTGGGACCTGCTCGATCGGGACGTAATCGAGTGGCGCCTGGAGGTGGCGCCCGACAGCCAGATGCGGTCGCTCACTGAGTTGCGGGAGGTGCTCGAACCCCAGGCGGCTCGGCTGGCCGCGCTGAGCCGGTCTGCTGGTACCTGCCACGACCTCACCAGCCGCGCCCGCACCCTCCTCGCTCTCAGCGAGCACCCCGAATTCGGGCGGACGGTGGAGGGCGTACCCATCCGGCGGCGTTTCCGGGACGTGGACGCCGCGTTCCACCGGACCCTGCTGGCCGGTTCGCGCAACGAACTCTTCGTACGCCTCTCCGACCCGGTCGTCATGGCGATGAACCACAGGCTCGACAGGGACTGGGCGGGAGCGCACGAGGAAACCGTCGTCACGCCCCGGCCGGCCGTCGTCGGCACCGGTACCGTCCAGAAGTACCCCGCCCGGCCCGAGCCGATCGCGATGTGGCTGCACATGGCCCTGGCATACGCCGTCGACCAGGGACTGCCGACGGCCGCGGAGGCCTTCGCGGAGGCCCTCCTCGCCGAGATCCGCAGCGGACGGCTGCTCGATCCTGGTATCCGCGCACGGCTGCGGGCGGCACTGGAGGAGTTCAACACGAACGGCCTGCCCAGCGCCTACCGAGACGGGTTCCGGAACGCCATGGCCCCGTTCTTCCAGGCCCGGCGGGCTCCCGTCGTCGTCATGGGGGTCTGCGGTTCCGGCAAGTCCACCGTCGGCCGGTACCTGGCGGAATCGCTCCGAGCGCCTTTCGAGGAGGGGGACGACTTCCACCCCGCGGGCAACGTGCAGTCCCTCGGACGCGGCGAACGGCTCGACGACCGCAGCCGTAGCGCGTGGCTGGCCGCCATCGGGGGCCGCCTGCGGCAGGCGGACCCGGAGGAGGGACTGGTGGTCGCCTGCTCCTCCCTGAAACGCATCTACCGCGAACTGCTGCGCATGGCGCAGCCCGACACCTTCTTCGTGCATCTGGTACTCGACGAGGACACGGCGACGGCGCGCGTCACTGCCAGAGAGGAGCACTACATGCCCGCCTCCCTGGTGGCGTCACAGTTCGAGGACCTGGAACCGCTGGAGAAGGACGAGGCGGGCATGCCGATCGACGCGACCCTGCAGGTCGAACGCATCGTCGCCGAGATCCAGACCAGACTGGCCGGCCAGGCCCGCACACGCTGACCCGGGCCCCGGCCCTACCACCCCACACCCCGGCGGCCCACCGGCAGCCCACGCCAGCCCCGAGCGGGACGGGCACCCGTCCACCACTACATCCTTTCCACGACCGCGTCCTGTCCACCACCACGACCGCATCCGGCGCGCACCGCATCCGCACCGCTGTGCCGCCCCGCCGAAAACCGAAGGAACGCACCCGAAAGAGCCGCAGAGAGCCGCACACAAGGGGGGACCCCTCATGCGTATCAAGTCCGCCGAAGTCAACGTGACCAGTCCCGGACGGAACTTCGTCACCCTGCGCATCACCACCGAGGACGGTGTCACCGGTCTCGGCGACGCCACGCTCAACGGCCGCGAACTGGCCGTACGCGCCTACCTCGACGATCACGTCGTACCCCTCCTCCTGGGGGAGGACGCCGCCCGCGTCGAGGACACCTGGCAGTACCTCTACCGCGGTGCGTACTGGCGGCGCGGCCCCGTGACCATGGCGGCGATCGCGGCCGTCGACACCGAGCTGTGGGACATCAAGGCCCAGTACGCCGGAATGCCCCTGTACCAGCTCCTCGGCGGCGCGTGTCGTACCGGCGCCCTGGCCTACGGACACGCCTCCGGCCGCGACGTACCAGAACTGCTCGACTCGGTACGCGCCCACCTGGCCCTGGGTTACCGCGCCATCCGCATCCAGACCGGGGTCCCCGGCCTGGACTCGGTGTACGGCGTCGCCGCGTCGAGCGCGGGCGGCGGAGAGCGCTACGACTACGAGCCGGCGCGTCGTGTCAGCAGTGGCGGGCGGCTGCGGCCCATCGTGGAGACCTGGGACACCCCCGCCTACATGCGGCACCTGCCCGCCGTCTTCGAGGCCGTACGGTCGGAGTTCGGCCCGGAGCTGCCGCTCCTCCATGACGGCCACCACCGGATGACACCCATTCAGGCCGCCCGGCTGGGCCGTGACCTGGAGCCGTACGACCTGTTCTGGCTGGAGGACGCCACTCCGGCAGAGGACCAGGGCCCTGCGCCTGATTCGGCACCATACGACGACCCCTCTGGCCATCGGCGAGGTCTTCAACTCCGTCCACGACTACACCACGCTGCTCAGTGGGCGGCTCATCGACTACGTACGTTCCGCGGTCACCCACACCGGCGGGGTCACCGCGATGAAGAAGCTGCTCGACCTCGCGGCCGTCTACGGCATCCGCTCCGGCATGCACGGTCCCACCGACATCTCCCCGGTCGGCATGGCCGCCGCGCTCCATCTGGACCTCGCCGTGCACAATTTCGGCATCCAGGAGTACATGCGGCACTCCCCGCAGACCCTGGATGTCTTCCGCACCTCCTACAGGTTCGAGGACGGACTGCTGCATCCGTCCGACACCCCCGGCCTCGGCGTCGACCTCGACACAGAGGCGGCCGCCCACTTCCCGTACCAACCGGCGTACCTCCCGGTGAACAGGCTGCGCGACGGGACCGTCCACGACTGGTGATCCTGGCGCCGGGGCGCGACCGGCCCCGGCGCATCGCTCCGCCGTGCTGCTCCCGCAGCCCGTGAGGGTCGCCGCACCAGTCCGGCCTGCGGGCACCTCCGACACCGTCCCCGCCGTGCGCCGGTGTCGCCGTCAGGACAGCCGACGGCGTGGCAGGGACGGTTCGGGCAGTACAGACGGGGTGTCGAACTGCTCGTGGGCGGCGAGGTCGGCGCCGGGTGTGACGACGGCGCCGATCGCGTCGAGCCCCTCCGAGGAGAGCACACTGCGTCTCATTCAACTTGGCCCGCCGGGATCGGCCTGTCGGGCGGATGCCCGCGCGTCGTCCACGGCCATGGCGAACTCCTCGTCCCGGCCGCGCCGCTGGTAGATCGCCGCGCTGCTCACGCCGATGGCGGCGGCGGCCGCGATGACGGTGGTGCCCGGCTTGCTCAGCTCCTCGAGGAAACGGGCCACGCGCTGGGGAGTCAGCCGGATGGCCCTGCTGGCCCCGCACGGGGGTGAGGCGGCGCTGACCGCATCACAGGCGGCCGCGAACGTCGGATCGTCTCCCCGCCATTCCCCCGCACCGCTGATACCGAGCATCAGCTCCGCCCGGGCCGGGGAGAGGCCGAGGGCCAGGAGGCGAGGGTAGTCGGCCCGCAGGGTGTGGCCGCATTCCTAGGGAACGTCGGAATCCCGGCCGGCGAGAGCGATCGCCAGTCGGGTGTCGGTACGGGCCCTGACCCACACGGTACGCAGATCGGTGCAGGACACGGAACATCGTCTTCGCCCACCATCGCCTTCCCTCCCCGGCGACATCTCACCACCCCGAGCATCGTGTGCGGGAGGGGAATCCTGTACGGCCACGGCCCGGAGGAGGCCGGGCCTCTGGCGGACCAGGCACCGGCTCGGACCTGAACGGCCCGTGCCCTGCTGCCGTTTCATCCTGTAGGCGTCCCCTTCATCGGTCATGGCAACCGTGGGCGGTCAGCCCGGTCCGCGGTGGTTGAGTGAGGTTCGGACCAGGGCGAGTCCCTCTGCCCTCCAGTGGTCTCGGTCGGGCATCTGGTCCGTGCGGCGCCAGCGCCAGGCTGAGAACATGGCCCAGTCCACGGCGCGGCATCGGTGCAGGAGGTCCGGGTCTGCCCCCGCGTAGTGCTCCGCCACACCGTCGGGAGCGTGGGCGAGGTCGAACTCGACCGGCCCGCGGCAGCATGTGGCGAGGTCCACGAAGAGCGGCCCCCGCTCCGTGGCGAGGAGGTTGCCCTCGTGTGGCTCGCCGTGCAGCAACTGGTCGCCGGACCGGTCCGCGCCGATCGCGGCGCTCACCTCGTCCAGGGTGCGGGCGAGGAGTTCCCGGTCGGCGTCGGACAGGTCGGGCGTCCGCTCCAGGTCGGTCACCTCCCGCAGCGCGCGGGCGGCCCGGTCCGTGAAGTGGGGCGCGTCCAGCTCGATGCGGCGCAGGGCGGCGTGCTGCCGCATGAGCACGTCCGCGTACCCGGCCGACGTGATCTCCGCCGCCACCGGTGCGTAGTAGGTCCACAGCGAGACGGCGAAACCGTCCCGCACGTACAGGCGGGGCTCGACCCGGGGGTCCAGCCCGGCCACCGGGGCGCCGACGGCCGCGAGCCGGCGGGCCACCTCGACCTCGAACCCGGAGTCGGCCAGTTGCCCCGGCGGCGCGACCCGGGCCAGCACGTCGCAGGGGAGCAGGCGCAGCGCGACGCGGTCCGAGTCGTGGACGACGACCACGTCGTCCACACGCAGGCCCAGTTCCGTGACGGTCGCCCGTGCCACCTCGAACGCGCGACGCAGTTCCGCAGGCTCCACTGTCATGCTCCTCATCGTCGGCTACACACCCATCCAGGGACGGCGACGGCACCCCGCACGCCGTCGGGGACATCGTCCGCACCCGAATCCCGGAAAGCCACCACGGCGTTCGTCGTGGAAGTCACCGGGCTCCGGTGCTGTCCTTCCGGCGCCGAGCCCCACCAAGGGGTGAGGCGGGAAGGTCCCGCCGGATGCCCGCCAGCAGGCCGAGTCCTGGGGAGGCCTGCTGGTGGAGACCTCGTCGGACTCCCCTTCCTGGCGCCCCGGCGGCCTGCGCGGCCTGGTACAGCTCCCCGTGACGTTCACCGTGATGTTCACCCCCGGCGACCGGTCGGGCTGACCATCGTCAGGTGCACCCGCGGCGAACCGGTCGGGCCGGCCATGGTCAGGTGTACACGGCAGTCCGACATCGTGTGGGGAGCTACCTGGATCAGGCGGCTGTCGCCGCGGTGCGCCGGGCGGCTGCGGCGCGGGTGCGGGCGATGTCGGTGGGGTGAATGCCGTAGCCGGCCGGGTCGAGGCTGATCAGGTCGCGGTGCAGGCGCCGTATCCGCAGGGCCAAGTCAAGGTGGAGGCGGGGGCGTTTGTCGCGGACCTCGGCGACGGTGCGTGGGTTGACGTCCAGGCGCTGGGCTAGTGCGGTGGCGGGCCATCCGGCACGTGCCAGGTCGGCCAGCAGCCAGGATGCTTCCGCGGAGTCGGTCAGGCCACGGGCGCCGGGGTTGCGGCGGTGGGGGAGCGGGATGCCCAGGATGGCGTCGGCGGAAGTGCGGGCGATGTCGGGGGCCGTGGTGTCGTGCGCAAGGGTCCGCAGGACGCGGCGGACCAGGGTCACGGACAGGCCGGCCCGGTCGGCGATGTCCTGGGCGGACATGCCCCGATCGCGCAGCCGGACAGCCCACCGAGCGGCGGCATGCGGTGGGACACGGGCGGGCAGACCGCGCGCGCGGTCCTGCTCGCGTCGGCGGCGGGCACGCAGCGCTGCCTGGCGGCACTCGACGCGGGCGCAGCCGTAGTCGGCGCACGACGCCTGACCGTGACGGACCGTCGACCGCCGCGGCCGACGGGGCCGCGCGACCGGCACGGCGACGGGAGCGGACTGCTCCCCGGTGAGTGGCATGGCGATTCCTGCTGCGAGTTGGCTGTGCCGACCAACGCTACGCGCCCCCACCGACACAACACCCCCGCTGCGCACCGCGTATGGTGTCGACGGGCCAGGCAGTGGGCGAAGAACTCGTTGTCGGTGGTGGCTGCAACGCTGTTGGTACGAACGGCGATGAGCGGTTGCTGCGGGGCCGGATCTACGGCTGCGATCACGAGGACCCCAACCCCGGCCCACGCCCCTCACGGACGTACGCGGCGCTCGTCGGCGGCCCCCTGGACGGTCTGCTGCCGGACATCACCGGCTGAGCGGAGGAACTCGACGGCGGTGTCCCCCTGGCCACCGAATTGTCGCGGTGGCCAGGCGGCCGTGCCCTGTACGACCCCGGCGCCGGCGATCCGCGCGCACCGGGCCGGGGGATCGCCTGCCGCTCCTACTATTCCGGCGACACACCCTGACCTGCGGCCCGGCACCCCAGTTGACGAGGCGGACCTGCGGTGCGTGAGGGGCGGAACGGGGGTACCAGGCAGGGCGCGTGGCGCCCGCGCATATGCCCCGCACCGCGCGGAAATAACTCCCGTTCTGTGCGCTTGTCAGCCGCAGGTAAGGGCATCCGGTGGCCAGGAGGTTGATAACGATGGTTCCCCTGCTTCTGGTTCTTCTGCTGGCTCTGATCCTCTTCGGTGCGGGTTTCGCGCTGAAGGCGCTGTGGTGGATCGCGGTGATCGTGCTCGTCGTGTGGCTGCTGGGCTTCGTCGTCCGTACGGCGGACGGTGGCGGCCGCAA
>NZ_JAJSZC010000224.1:0-22797 GCF_036815105.1 Streptomyces sp. IBSBF 3136 | reverse complement strand
GGACGGGGAGGGCGCGGGGAGGGGGCGGTCACGCGCCCGGGCCGGTACGACGGTGTGACGCTTCGCCGCCGCCGCGCGCTCCTTCTGTGATGACCACGTACCTGCACCTGCGAGCGGTGCCGCCTCCGGCACTGCGCAACAGCGTCACCTGGTTGGAACGGCTGTTCCATGACGACCTGCGGACGGTCTGCCGGCGCACCGGCAGGCACCGCGCCGACGTACGCGACGGATGCCGCCCGGACCAGGAGGTCCTGTACTCCGGCGCCCTCGGGCGCCCGACGCGGACCGGGCCGAGGTCCCAGGTGGTGCTCGGCGGCCGGCCGGTCCTCCACCCCGACCCGCGCCGGCAGCCGTTCCTGGTCCTGACGGCGGCCCAGGTGCACCAGGTGTCGGACTTCCTGGAGACGGCCGACTTCGGCGCGCTGTGGGGGAGCGCCCGGCACGAACTGCTGCCCCGTTACGGCGGCGCGACCGCGGAGCCCGAGGCACGCGGGGCGTTCGCGGCGGCGCACCGGGAACTGACGGCGTTCTACGCGCGGACGGCCGGGCACGGTGAGGCGGTCGTGAAGTGGCTGGCCGAACAGGACTGACCCCCGGGACAGCGAATCCGGCGCCACCCGCCAGGAGGCTCGCGGCGCGGCGAGCGACCATGGAAGAGGCAACCCAACCGACTCGGAGGAGAGGAGGAGACGGGATGGTTACGGCAGCTCAGACCGTACTCGAGCCCGCCGAGCGGGAACGGGCCCGCAGGAGGTACTCCGACGCCGCCCTGACCACGCTGGAGCCCGCTGAGCGTGTGCGGGCCGAGAAGGCGCGGCACGGTGACCGGGGCCGGCGGACACCGGCCGGCCCCGCGCGTACCCAGCGGACACGCCCCGGACAGGGCCACCCCGACGGCACGGGCCTGCACCTGCACACCCGCACGTTCCACCCCGCGGTCCCGATCCCGTACCCCAGCGTGGAGAACCTGCCCGCGAGCCTGCAGAAGGTACCGGCCCGCGACATGCTCTTCTACGGCGGCCTCGGAGTCCTGACCGTGGCCGGAGCCCTGGAGTGGCCGATAGCCCTGGCCATCGGCGGAGCGACCTGGGTCGTACGCAGCAGACGAAAGGAAACCCACTGACCCACTGACCCATTGACCCGCTGACCAGGGGCCCGGCCCGGCACCCGGGCAGGGCCCCTGCGGCGCCCCGGTCGGCACACCCGAAGCGGCCACGCGCCCTACCGGTACAGCCGTACGCCGCCGTTCGAGCCGAGGGCGTTGAGTTCGAGCACGCCGCCGTCCGGGGTGACGTACACGGTGCCGGTGGTGAAGCTCCACTTGCCGCTGCCCACCGGCAGGCCCGCGACCGGGGTGGTGCGACCGGTGCGCGGGTCGACGGTGACCAGCTGCGGGGAGCCGGACGTGGCGACGGCGTACACCTTGCCGCCCGCGCCGGACGCGGGGACGGCGAGCGCGGCGGAGCGCAGGGTCCAGAGCTTGCGGCCGGTGGTGGTGTCGAAGCCGTCGACCACCGCGCTGCCGGCGGCCGAGGCCGGGGTGACCAGGACGTTGCCGTAGAGCCGGGCGGAGTGGTCGGCGCCGGTGCCGTTGCCGGGCGTGAGTTCGTCGTCGCCCACGGCCAGCTTGCGGCCGGTCCCGGTGGTGCCGAGGACCCGCACGGCGTCCTGGTGCGCCGTGTGCACGGCGGCGACCAGCGGCGAGCCGGACAGGATGTGCGGCACGTGCGAGTGGGCCTTCTCGGACTTCCGCCAGATCACCTTCCCGGTCTTCCCGTCGTACGAGGTGAGGGTGAACCTGTTCTTCTGGTCGAGGCAGTAGTCGTCCACCAGCACGACGCCGTCGCCACCCCAGTCGTAGGCGTTGCAGTAGTGACCGCGGGCCTTGTAGCCCCACGTGCGGCTGCCCGTGCGGACGTCCACACCGCCGAGGAAGTTCTCGCTGACGACGGTGGCGACGTCGCCCTGGACGTAGGTCGTCGCGGTCGCGGCCGCGGGGTGCTTCTTGCTGGTCAGCGGCATGGACCAGAGGATCTTGCCGGTGGACGCCTTGACGCCGGCCAGCCAGGTGCAGGTGCTGCCGTCCTTGCCGAAGGCGACCGTGCCGATGCCCTGGGCGCTGAGCGTCGGCGACATCCCGCAGGGGACGGCCCCGCGCTTGACGGCGGCGGCGGAGGGCGCGGCGCGCCACAACTGCCTGCCGTCGGTGAGGCCGTAGGCCCGCAGACCGCCCCGGGTGCCGGCCCGGACGAGCAGCTCGTCGGTGAGCCAGCTGCCGACCAGCGCGTCGTCGGCGGCCGGCGCCGGTATCTCCCACGCCCGCGTCAGGTTCTTCGAGGCGAGGGCGACGGCGTCCTCCTGCTTGAGCAGGACGGCGGCGGCCCCGCCGGCGGCGGCGAGGACGGCGAGGACGAGCGCGATCCTGCCGCCCCGCCTGGCCTTCCCGTCCCGTTTGCCGTTCGCACCCGCAGAGGGCTGCGGCTGCGCCGCGGCGGGCTCGGGGCGGTGGAGGGCCGCCCGGTCGAGCGAGGCACTCGCCCCCGCCGGGATTCCGGACCCCTGGTCCGCCGATCCGCCTCCGCTCCCGGTGCGCGGGGGTGTCCGGCGACCCGGCTCGGGCATGTCCTCGTGGGCACCGGTGCGGGGTTCGGGGAACCGCAGCGGCATGGTGGAGTCCCACCGCGTGCCGGAGGCCCTGCCGTGCGGCTCGGCCGACGAACCGCCGTGACGCGCGGCCGAGGACCGTCCGCCCCGCGGTACGTCCGCCGCCCCACCGTCCCAGGGCGCGGCCGACGATCCGCCGTACCGCTCACCCGGCGAACCGCCGTCCCAGGTCCCGGCCGACGACCTGCCGCCCCGGCGCTCGTCCGACGCCCTGCCGTAGTCCTCGTCCGACGACCGTCCGAACGGCTCGTCCGACGACCGTCCGAACGGCTCGTCCGACGACCGGCCGTACCGTTCGTCCGACGACGCGCCTCCCCACGGTTCGTCCGACGGCCCGCCGTCGCAGGACGCGGCCGACGAGCGGTCGTCCCACGGCGCGGCCGGCTCCGGCCGCTGCCGTTCCCCGTAGGGCTGCGGGCCGGCAGCGGACCTGCGGGGCCGGAAGGCCCAGCCGTCCTCCTGCGGAGCCCCCTGGCCCGGCGACGATTCCGTCGTCATCTCCGTGATCTCCCCTGGTCGGGCATCCGCATGCGCCAGCCGCAGTGATGCGCCACGATAAATGTCGTTCCGTGCGTACCTGCGCGCGGATGTACCTGACTGCCCCGGAGTCAGCCGGTCTTGAACGAATGACCGAAGCCGTACCGGCCCGACTCCACCTTGAACGCGGCGAGCGCCCCCATCGAGGTGCTGATCCGCCAGTCCATCAACTGCTTACTGCCCGGCCAGTCCTTGCGCTGGTCGTACCAGACGAGCCCGATGACGCCGGCTTCGGCGGCGCCCCGGAGCAGGTCACGGATGTGCGCCTCCTTCTGGCCGCTCTCCGCCACCCCGGTCTCCGCGATCAGCACCGGCTTGCGGGAGAAGGCCGCGATCTGGCGCAGGGAGGGGGTGAACAGGCTGGAGAAGGCGGCGCCGTCGATCGGCCCGTAGTAGCCGATGAGGCCGACCCAGTCGACGTAGGCGTTGCCCGGGTAGTAGGGACGCAGTGTGGCGGGGGTGCCCGAGTCGACCACGTGCGGAGTCCACACCCAGAGCACGTTGGTGACGTGCTGTGCGGCGAAGACGTCGTGCACGTGCTTCCACGCCGCGACGAAGTCGGCGGGCTTGGTGTGTTTGGGGCCCCAGGAGTTCCAGGGACCGTTCATCTCGCCGGCGAAGGAGAGGGCCAGCGGGCCGTCGTAGGCGGCGATCTGTCCCGCCAGCCGGCGGAGGTACGCGTCCTCCCCGCCCTTGGCGATGTCGGCGAGCGAGACGTCGGTGGGCACCAGCGCCATCATGGGCAACTGGCCGTGCTGCCACAGGAAGGCGTTGCCCTCGGTGTCGAAGTCGTCGCCCCAGGAGCTGTAGTACTCGCGGATGTCCGGGGCCCGTCCGGCCTCTTTGGTGAAGGCGTCGACGATGCCGTACTGCCAGGGCGTCTTGTCGTCGACGACACCGAGTGCGCGGCCGGCCGGCTCGGGCATGGACGAGACCCGGAAGCGCGCGGCCGCGGTGGTGGCCGGACCCGCCTCGGCGCCCCCGTCACCCGTGCCGCCGCAGGCATCCACCAGGAACGTGACGGCGGCCATGAGGAGCGCGGCGACCGTCAGGCGGTTGCGGCGGCGGGATATGGCCATACGTGCGGGTCCCATCGAACAGGAGGCAAAAGGAGGGTGCGACGTCACCCAACTCTACGAGACCCGCGTGACATTCACTGAATCTTCATATTAATCTAGTTAGATGATTCCGGACAGCTTGGCTGGTGTCCATTTGCTCCCCAATTCATAAGCATTATCAGCATTTCCGCACCTCACTGCTTTCGGCGGCGCCGAGCCTGCAGTCGTAACACCTCGAAAGAAGGCTCGAACCGCCGATGACCAGTTCCTCCACGGAGGTCGAGCCTTCTCCCGTCTTTGTGGACCAGACCGGTCTGCGCGGACGCCGACTGCGCGGACTGGGCTGGCTGGTGGGCATCGTCTGCACCGGATTCGTGGTAGCGATGATCTTCGGCCTCGTCGGCACCCAGTCGCAGGCGCCCGGGCTCACCGTCCCGCACACCGCGAACACCACGCCGCCCAGCCAGTACCTGAACGCGCCGCTGCCCGCGGCCCCCGGCGTGGCCGGGGCCGGCAAGGGCACCACCACCGCCACAGCGGCCCTCCCTGGCGCCACCGCGTCAGTCCCCGTCGGCGCGGCGGGAGTTGCGACGGTGCCCGGCACCGCGTCCGCCACCGCCCCGGCGGTCACCCCCGACGCCACCGCGTCGCTCCCCGCCGCGACGGCGGCCGGCACGGGAGCGTCGAGCCCCGTGACCGCCCCCGCGCAGTAGTTCAGACGCGAACACCAGGAAGTCCATGTCCCGCTCCCGCCGTCAACGCTCCCGGCAGTCCATCGCGCGGCCGCGCCGACTCGCCGCGCCACCCCTGCGCTTCTTCCTGCCGGTGACCGTACTGGCGACCCTGCTGGCGCTGATGGTGCTCCGGGGTATGGCGAACAACGAGGTCTTCCACGACGAGCGCATCGCCGTCTCCGTGGACAAGGGCACCGTCCCGACCAGCGTGCTGGAGGGCGGCCCGATCGTCGACGCACGCGGCGACAAGAACGACAAGCCGGTCAACTACACCATCCCGGACAAGACCGTCGTCCTCTCCTTCGACGACGGCCCGTCCACCCAGTGGACGCCGAAGATCCTCAAGGTGCTGAAGGACGAGGACATCCGCGCCGACTTCTTCGTCACCGGCTCGATGGTGACCCGCAACCCGGCGCTGATCCGTCAGATCGTGTCCGACGGCCACGAGATCGGCCTGCACACCTTCACCCACCCCGACCTCGCACTGCACTCCGGCTCCCGGCTCACCTGGGAACTGGGCGAGACCCAGCTCGCGCTGGCCGGTGTCGCCGGCATCCACTCCAGCCTGTTCCGCCCGCCGTACTCCTCCACCGTCGACGCGCTGGACGACTGGTCGTGGCCGGTGACCAAGCAGGCCGGCTCCGAGGGGTACCTGACCGCCTTCATCGACAAGGACACCGACGACTGGAAGCGCCCCGGCGTCGACTCCATCGTCAAGGCCGCCATGCCCGACCTGCCCGGCCAGGGCGAGATGATCCTGCTGCACGACGCGGGCGGCAACCGGGCCGAGACGCTGGCCGCGCTGCCCGTCATCATCGACAAGCTCAAGGCCCAGGGCTACACCTTCAGGACCATCGGCGAGGCGCTCGGCACCGGCTCCGCCAACACCGAGGTCGGCAGCTTCAGCCTGTGGGTCGGCAAGGCGTTCCTGTGGTGCACCACCGCCTCGGTGTGGATGATGCCGTGGCTGGTCGGGCTGCTGGCCGTCGTCGGTGTGCTGGTCATGGCGCGGTTCGCGCTGATGCTGGTGCTCTCCGCCGTCCATGTGCGGCGCACCCGCAAGAAGGGCTTCTCCTGGGGCGACCCGGTCACCGAACCGGTCACCGTGGTGGTGCCCGCGTACAACGAGCAGGAGTGCATCACCAACACCCTGCTCTCCCTGGCCAGAAGCGACCATCCCATCGAGGTCATCGTGGTCGACGACGGTTCGACCGACGACACGGCCACCATCGTGGAGGAGCTGGACCTGCCCATGGTCCGGCTGATCCGGCAGCCGAACAGCGGCAAGCCGGCCGCCCTCAACACCGGTGTGGCCGCGGCCTCGTACGACCTGATCGTCATGATGGACGGCGACACGGTCTTCGAACCCTCCACCGTCCGGGAACTGGTGCAGCCCTTCGCCGACCCGCGCGTCGGCGCGGTGGCCGGCAACGCCAAGGTCGGCAACCGCGACACACTGATCGGCGCCTGGCAGCACATCGAGTACGTGATGGGCTTCAACCTCGACCGCCGCATGTACGACGTCCTCAACTGCATGCCGACCATCCCAGGCGCCGTGGGCGGCTTCCGCCGTACGGCGCTCGACCAGGCGGGCGGCATGAGCGACGACACGCTCGCCGAGGACACCGACGTGACCATGGCCCTGCACCGGGCCGGCTGGAGGGTCGTCTACGCCGAGGACGCCCGCGCCTGGACCGAGGCGCCGGTCAGCATGAAGCAGCTGTGGTCGCAGCGCTACCGCTGGAGCTACGGCACCATGCAGGCGATGTGGAAGCACCGGCACTCGCTGCTGGAGCGCGGCCCGGCCGGCCACTTCGGCCGGGTGGGCCTGCCGTTCGTCGCCCTGTTCATGGTGATCACCCCGCTGCTCGCGCCCGCCATCGACATCGGCATGGTCTACGGCGTGGTCTTCGTCGACGCGTACAAGACCCTCGCCGCGTGGTTCGCGGTGATGGCCCTGCAGGCCGTCTGCGCCTGGTGGTCCTTCCACCTGGACAGGGAGAAGGCGTGGCACCTGATCACGCTGCCCGCCCAGCAGGTGGTCTACCGGGTGCTCATGTACATGGTGCTGCTGCAGTCCGCCATCACCGCTCTGACCGGAGGCCGGTTGCGCTGGCAGAAGCTGCGCCGCACCGGTGAGGTCGGGCTCGACGTCACGACGGGGGCGATCTCCTCATGAGTACCGTGGAACCAGGTGCCTTCGGCATCCAGGACTCCTCCGAGACCATGGCCCTGCGGGTGTTGGACCCGGCCGCGTTCCCCCAGCAGCGCGACGCGGAGCCGGAGGAGACCGCGGCCCCGGCGCCGGCGCGCAAGCCCGGCCGCGACCGCTACCTCGACCTGCTGCGGGCGCTCGCCCTGGTCCGCGTGGTGGTCTACCACAACTTCAGCTGGACCTGGCTGCCGATCGTCTTCCCCTCCATGGGCGTCATGTTCGCGCTGGCCGGATCGCTGATGGTGCGGTCCCTCAAGCGTCCGGCGCTGAGCGTGATCCGCGGCCGGCTGCGCCGACTGCTGCCGCCGATGTGGCTGTTCGGCGCGGTCGTGGTGCCTCTCATGTTCCTGCAGGGCTGGCGGCCCGACCACCATCACCCCAACTGGTGGTGGGCCGATCTGGCCTACTGGATCCTGCCGTTCAGCGAGCCGCCCTTCGGGGCCACGCTGCACACCTTCGGCGGGCACCTGCCGGCCTCCTGGGCCGAGCAGATCTGTGTCCCCCTCTGGTACCTGCGCGCCTACCTCTGGTACGTCCTGCTGTCCCCGCTCATGCTCAAGGCGATGCGCAAGCTGCCCTGGGTCACGCTGCTGGTGCCGCTGGCGCTCGCGTTCCTCATCAACTCCGGCCTGTTCGACCAGTCCGGCCGGCTGATGGAGGCCGCCACCGACTTCACCACCTTCGGCGCCTGCTGGCTGCTCGGCATGGCCCACGCCGAGGGCCTGCTCCGCAAGATCCCGCAGTACGTCGTGCCGTCCCTCGCCCCGCTGGTGCTCATGTTCGGCTTCTGGTGGCTGATGCAGTCACCGGTGGACGACCCCCGCACCGGGCACGACCTGGAGGCGATCCCGGTCGCCCAGGCGATCTGGTCCTTCGGCGCGGTGCTGCTGCTGCTCCACCTGAGCCCCTCCTGGGAGCGCTGGCCCAAGCCGCTGGAGCGGTTCAACGGAGTGATCAGCCTGCTCAACTCCCGCGCGGTCACGGTCTACCTGTGGCACTCCTTCGCCCTGGTCCTCACCGAGCCCCTGATCGACCCGCTCTGGAGCAACTCCTTCTTCTACGACCACGCCCAATGGCTGCTCATGAGCCAGTGGACCCCCCTGGCGATCGCCGTCCCCCTGATCTGCCTGGCGATCCTCCTCTTCGGCTGGATAGAGGACGTGGCGGCCAAGCGCCGCCCACGCCTCTTCCCCTACCCACGCCGGGCGAAGGGCCGCCGGAGGGGCCGTTGACCGCCGCGGCAGCGGCTGTCGGACACCGCCTGGCACCCGCCCCCGGACCACCGGTGTGCGGGTGTGAGCCGCCGAGGCGTCCGTGCCGGTCACGGGAGCGGTCGCCCCCGGACGAGATCGCTGTACAACCGTTGTGTCATGACGTGAGTCTCTTGTTCGTCGACATGCTCATGACGCCCAGGACAACTCCGGGCGAACACGGGCGGACTCGCACCCCATCGACTGCGGATGCCCCCGGCATCCCGCATGCAGCAGGAGACAACGCATGCACAAGCAGCACCTGCGACTCGCCCTCGCGACGGCCACCGCGGCCGCGCTGACCGGCGGTCTGCTCACCATCGCGGCGCTTCCGGCCTCCGCCGCGGACTCCTTCAAGGTCGCGCGGGCCGACTTCAACGGCGACGGCATGGGCGACATCGTCGCCTCCGCGCCCGGCGCCTCCGTCAGCGGGCACGCCAACGCGGGCGCGGTCGTCGTGCTCTACGGCTCGACCACCGGCGTCACCAGCACCAAGCGCACCACCCTCAGCCAGAACAGCTCCGGTGTCCCCGGCACTTCCGAGACGGGCGACTTCTTCGGCGTCGACACCGCCTACGCGGACTTCAACGCCGACGGCTACGACGACCTGGCCGTGGGCACGCCCGACGAGAAGGTGGGCACCGACACCGACGGCGGCACCGTGGCCATCCTGTGGGGCTCCAAGAGCGGCCTGACCGGCAAGGGCGTCACCGTGGACGACCCGGCCCCCTCCTCGCACGACTACTGGGGCAAGAACCTGGCCGCGGGCGACTTCGACGGCGACGGCAAGGCCGACCTGGTCGTCGGCAGCTCCGCCGCCACCCTCTACCTCTACAAGGGCGGCTTCACCACGGCCGGCACCCCTGGCGGCCGCACGACCGTCAAGCCGCCGATCCAGTCCGGCTCCCCCTCCCAGGGCCCGATGAACCTCACCGCGGGCGACGTCAACGGCGACGGCCGCACCGACCTCGTCGTCGACGGCTTCGAGACGCAGACCGACAACGGCTGGAACACCAACTACTGGTTGCCCGGCACCTCGTCCGGCCTCAGCGCCGCCGGTGCGGTCAAGCTCAGGACCGGCATCGTCACCGGCATCGGAGACATCAACGGCGACGGCTTCGGCGACATCGTCACGGGTGCCGACTGGAACAGCAAGACCGAGGGCGACAACCCCGTCCCCGTGCCGGACTCCTCCGACGGCGGCCGCGCGAACATCACCTACGGCTCGGCCTCCGGTCCGGCCGGCACCACTTACATCACCCAGAACACCAACGGCGTACCCGGTACCTCCGAGAAGGGCGACGCCTTCGGCTGGGACCTCGACCTCGGCGACATCAACGGCGACGGCTACCAGGACCTGGTCGTCTCCGCGCCCCAGGAGGACATCGACGGCGTGAGCAACACCGGCTTCGTGACCGTCCTGTACGGCTCCGCGAACGGCCTGAACACCGCTTCCGGCGCGCAGTCGTTCGCCCAGAGCACCGCGGGCGTCCCCGGCAGCGACGAGAAGAACGACCTGTTCGGCGCCGACGTCAAGCTGGACGACGTCACCGGCGACGGCAAGGCCGACCTGATCGTGGGCTCGTACGAGAACGGCGGCGACGGCGCGGTCACCTACCTGCCGTCCAACGGCACGAAGATCGTCACGACCGGCTCCCGAGCCATCTCCGCAAGCACCTCGGGCCTCTCGACGTCGGGCACCCCGCAGTACGGGGCAGTGTTCGCCGACTAGACCTGATCACGAAGAGCAGCGGGAAGGCCCAGGCAGACGACCTGGGCCTTCCCGCTGTTCTCGGGGCTCACCCGGGTGCTCGGGCGACGACGGCCTCAGCGATGACGTGGGCGGCCGCGCTGGTACTGCTTCGGCCACGGGACGTCGTCACCGAGCACGTGGGCCGCGCGGAGCGGCCAGGTCGGGTTGCGCAGCAGTTCGCGCGCGAGCATGATCGCGTCGGCCGAGCGGTCCACGAGGATCTGGTCGGCCTGCTCCGGTGCGGTGATCAGACCGACCGCGGAGACGGGCAGGGCCGCGCCCTCGCGGACGGTTCGGGCGAAGGGCACCTGGTAGCCGGGCTCCACTTCGATACGGGCGTTGTGGACGAGCCCGCCGCTGGTGATGTCCACCAGATCGACGCCGTGGGCCACCAGGTGCCGCGACAGCTCGACCGTCTCCTCCGGGGTCCAGCCGCCGTCGGCCCAGTCCGTGGCCGAGAAGCGTACGAACAGCGGGCGGTCCTCCGGCCACTGCGCCCGTACGGCGTCGGTGACCTGGACGAGGAAACGGCTGCGCCCGTCGAGATCGCCTCCGTACTCGTCGCTGCGGTGGTTGGACAGCGGTGACAGGAACTGGTGCAGCAGATAGCCGTGCGCAGCGTGGATCTCCAGGACCTCGAAGCCGGCGGCCAGCGCCCGCGCGGCGGCCTCGCCGAAGGCCCGGACCAGAGCGCGGATGTCGTTCGCGCCGAGCTCCCGCGGGGCCGGCCAGTCGCCGAACGGCAGCGGTGACGGTGCGACCGTCTGCCATCCTCCGGCCTCCGGTTCGACGTACATGTCACCCTCCCAGGGCGGTGCGGTCGACGCCTTGCGGCCGGCATGGGAGATCTGGATGCCGGCAATGGCCCCCTGCCCGTGGACGAAGTCGGTGATCCGCTTGTACGCGGCGGCCTGCCCGTCATCCCAGATGCCGGCGTCGGAAGGGGTGATCCGGCCTTCAGGTTCCACTGCGGTGGCCTCCTGCATGACCAGGCCGGACCCGCCGCGTGCCAGGGAGCCGAGATGGACCAGATGCCAGTCCTGCGGGTAGCCGTCGACCGAGCTGTACTGGCACATGGGGGCCACCCAGGCCCGGTTCGGGAAGGTCGTGCCACGGAGGGTGAGCGGCGAGAAGAGACGGCTCATCGGAGGCCTCGCAGGAGCGATGTGGACGCCGGGTGCCTCGCAACCGTCGAGCCGTGACGGCCTGCATTCCTGCGGGGCGCCCGCACGGTGGGTGCACCCGAGTACCCCGGCTGCTCGTGGCACACACCACCGGTCAGGCGTGCTCACCCGCGCGGATGCCACGGGGGAGTGCCACCAGTCGCAGCGCGTTCGCCGGCGCCTGCTGCACACCGATACGGCCAAGACGGGGGTGTCCGAGGCGGTGCTTCCGCTGCCGGACATCTGCCTGGCGGCCCTCCGGCTGCGCGAGAAGGAGCAGGAGGCGGCGAGGACGCGGGCCGCGGATCCCTGGACGGAATCGGACCTCGTCTTCACCACCCGCAACGGCACCCCGGTGGAGCCGCGGAACTTCACCCGCGAAGAACCCACCCACGGCTATCGCGGCTGCTCCGAGCTTCGTTCAGTCCGTGGCCGCTGTCTTCAGGGAGACCGTCAGGCGTCGGTGGGCGCGGGTGAGGATGACTGCGGTGGTGATGAGGATGATGTCGAGGAGGGCCAGGGAGGCGAGCGGGGGCAGCCAGACGGCCGCTGTTCCGATGACGGCGAGGACGGCGGCGGCGAGGAAGCGTTCCTTCCAGGCGCCGCCGGCGGTGGTGTGGAAGAACCAGGCGGTGGTGGCGAGGTAGAGGGCGGGTCCGCCGAAAAGGAGGAGGGCGAGGGTGAGGGAGCCGTGGCCGGTGGGGTGGGTGATGACGAGTTCGCTGCCGACGGCGAGAGCGACCAGGGCGGCCAGGACGAGGTAGGCGCTATTGACCCCGAGCCGGACGAAGCGCACGGGGTCGGTGGATGTGGCGACGGCGGTGGTGATGACGTCTTCGCCGCCGCCGAAGTAGGCGGCCCACAGGCATACGAGGGCGGTGAAGACGCCGGCGGTCGCGAGGACGCTGGGGAGGTCGATGGGTGCTTCGGTCATCGCGCGGCCGGTGGTGAGGACGGTCTCGCCGAGCAGGATGATGAAGAGCAGCCGGAGGCGTTCGAGCATGTGCTCGGCGTCGAAGGCGAGCTCGCGGCTGCTGAGGGTGCGGCCGGGCAGCGGGTGGGCGAGCCAGGTGCCGGTGAGGTCGACCAGGGCCGCGGCAGCCCACCACCACAGCCGGGGGCCTGAGCCGACTGCGGCTCCGGCGACCCACAGGGGCGCGGAGACCGCCATCCAGACCAGGGTGCGGCGGAAGTGCTCGCGCAGAGCGTCGGTGCGGCCGGCGACGGCCGTTACCGCGCCCGCGAAGAAGAGGATCGCCAGGAGCGGGATCACGAACGCCCAGGCGCGGTCTTCGAAGGCGCCGGGGATCGCGGCGTTCATGAACAGGCCGAGGCCCATGACGATGACGATCATCCACCGGGTGACCTTGCGGTGGACGTCGAGGAGGGTGGCCTCGTAGCTGGTGTAGGCCCAGGTGCCGAACACGGCGACCAGCAGCACGGCTGTCTCCGCGGCGCCGCGCCAGGTGAGGTGCTCCAGGAGGTGGTGGGAGAGCTGGGAGATCGCGAAGACGAAGACGAGGTCGTAGAACAGCTCCAGCGGGGAGACCTCCCGCCGCAGTCTCAGCGACTCGGGCACGCTGCTCATGATCAGGTTCTCCCAGGTTGGCTCAGGCAGGGAATCTCGCCTGCGGCGATCCGGGGGCGGGTGCAGGTGGTGGGGGGGGGGGCCCCGGGGGCGGGCCCCCCCCCCCCCCCCCCCCCCCCCCCCGGGGGGGGCGNGGGGGGGGGGGGGGCCGCCCCCCCCCCCCCCCCCCCCCCCCCCCCCCCCCCCCCCTCGACGGCCCTCCCGACTGGTCGGGCACTGGACCGGGCACGGTGGCCTCACGGGCTGAGGTGCTTCTTGTAGAACGGAACCAGGTGTTCCAGAGCGATCTTGACCGGTTCGGGTTTGTCGTACAGGTCGTAGTGCGAGAACCCTTCCGCCACGACCAGTTCCTTGTCCTTGGACCCTGCGCGGCGGTAGATCTCCAGGCCGTCGCGGTAGGCGCCGAAGGCACCGGGCCTGTCTCCGACGACGACGCACAGCGGCCGTGTCAGGAGTACCTCGGCACGGTGGAACGCGTCCCAGCCGAGCGCGGACCCCTGCCGGGAGAACAGCCCTTCGGTGCGTCCGCCGGCCTTTTCGCCGCGCGTGGTGCGGTAGTAGTCGGTGGCTTCGAACAGGTCGAGTTCGGTCAGTCCCTGCTCCCTGGCCGCCTCGGGAGAGGCGGGAAGGTACTGCGTGACACGCTGCTCTGCTCCCCGTGCCTCCGCCGTCCGCTGTTCGGCCACGGCGTCGAGCACGCCGATGGGGTCATAGCCGCTGAAGGATTCGTGCATGAGGCGCCCGAAGTTCACGCCCGTCACGCTGCCGACCGCCTTGATACGGCGATCGGTCATGGTGGCGTTGATCGAGTAGGCGCCACCGCCGCACACGCCGATGACACCGATGTGGTCGGCGTCGACGTACGGCAGCGTCACCAGGTAGTCGATGACGTAGCTGATGTCCTGGACCCGGAACACCGGGTCCTCGATCGAGCGCGGTTCACCGCCGCTCGCCCCTTGGAAGCTGGCGTCGAAGGCGATGACGACGAACCCTTCGTCCGCCAGTGCCGTCCCGTAGACGTTGCCGGCTGTCTGCTCCTTGCACGAGCCGATGGGATGAACGCTGACGATGGCGGGGTAGGTCTCGCTCTCGTCGAAGCCGGGCGGGAGGTGGACGTCGGCGGCAAGGTCCCAGGCGAGAGCCCTGACGGTGACGTGCTTGATGGTGCCGCTCATGGGGCAGCTCCTTGTCGCTGTGGGCCCGAGCAGGTACCGGGCCTCGGAGTCTGGCGGTCAGTCCTGGTCGGCAGGGGCAGCGAGGTGCTCGGTGAAGAACGGCGTAGCCGCGGCGATGGCCTGGTCGACGTACTTGGGGATGTCGTAGAAGTCCATGTGCGTACCGCCCTCCACGATCTGCAGCTGCTTGGTCGTGCGAGCGCGGCCGTGGAGTTCCGTGGACATCCACAGGGATCCTGCTTCGCTGCCGGCCACGACGAGGATCGGCTGGGTGAGCAGGTCCTCGACCATGTGGAAGGCGTCGAAGGTGAAGATCCGCGAGACGCTCTTGGTGAAGAGGAACTTGTTCTTGGCGTTGGGATGCTGGGCACGCGGGGTGAGGTAGTAGTCGCCTGCCTCGACCAGGTCGCGGGGGGTGTTCTCGTCCGGCTCGGCCGGGACGTAGGGGAGATAGGTGGGCTCGGCGCCCTGGGAGGCTTCCGCGGTGCGCTGCTGGGCGACGGCCTTGAGGGTGGGGACGGCGGCGGCGTCGGAGTCGGTGCCGTACCAGCCGCGGCGGAAGCTGGTGCCGATGTTGACGGCGCTGACGGTGGTCAGGGCCCTGATCCGGTAGTCGGTCATGGCGGCGTTGACGCTGTAGCCGCCGCCGGCGCAGATGCCGAGGGTGCCGATGCGCTCGGGATCGACGTAGTCGAGGGTCTGCATGAAGTCGACGGCGGCGCGGATGTCGTCGACGCGGGCGTAGGGGTCTTCCAGGTGGTGCGGCTCGCCGCCGCTGTCGCCCTGGTAGGAGGCGTCGAAGGCGAGGGACACGAAGCCCTGCTCGGCGAGCTTGCTCGCGTACAGGCCGGCGGCCTGTTCCTTGACGCCGCCGCCGGGGTGGACGACGACGACCGCGGCGTGGCGGCTGGTGCGGTCGAGATCCTCGGGCAGGTAGAGGTTGCCCGCCATGGTGATCTGGCCGTTGGGGAAGGTGATGGCGTTCATCGTGATGCTCCTGCTGGTGTGGTCGGTGGTGCGGTGGGGTGGTCAGTGGGTGCGCAGGTGCGCGAGGTCGTCCCGGACGCGGGCCGGTTCGTCGTCCAGGGGCAGGTTGGGGGTGTCCTTGACGGCGTCCAGGGCTCCGGAGGCGTCCGGCCGGGTTTCGTTGAAGAGGGCGGTGAAGTTTTTCGTGGCGGGGCCGGGACCGGAGAAGGCCTCGAAGGTCCTGCCCAGCGCTTCCTCGTCGAGGAGGGCTTCGACGAGGAGGGCGCCCAAGGCCTTGCGGCTGATGCCGTCGTCCCCGGCATCGCCTTGTTCGATCCGGACGTGGGATCCGCCCTGCCCGGCGTCGAGCCAGCCGGGGCGCACGATCGTGTACGGGGCGCCGCTGAGCCGTACGAGCCGTTCGGAGCGGCGTTTCCAGTCCAGGGCATGGCCGCCGTCGTTGAAGTAGTGGTCGCGTCGGGTGACGAAGATCGTGGTCTGCAGCACGATCCGGGGCCGGCGTTCGCCGAGTGCGCCCAGGAGGTTGGCGACGCCGCCGTAGTCGATGTGTTCGAAGGACTCGGGGCGGGAGTCGTCGTCGGAGCCGTGGACGAAGATCACCGCGTCGATGTCGCGGACGGCGTCGGTCAGGGCGTCCTGGGCGGTGAGGTCACCGGTGACGATTTCGGTGCCGGGCGGCAGGACCTTGCCGGCGCGGGATGCGTCGCGGGCGAGCGCCACGGGGGTCAGGCCCCGGGCAGCCGCCGCCGCGACGACGTGTCGGCCGGTGCGGCCGGTGGCCCCCACGACGAGGACACGTTCGATGGCGGGCATGAGGATCCTTGTTCCTTTCCGGATGCGGCCAGGAGGGGGCTACAGCCGCTCGTGCTGCGACGGCGCCGGTACTGCTCGGCGGTGACCGCCTCGCGCCAGTCGGTTTCGGGGGTGGTGTCCGCAGTGCCTTCCCACAGGGCGAGGTGCTCCATGAAGGACTCCGCAGCGGCGCCGTGCCAGTGCTCTTCACCCGGCGGGCAGGTGACGGTCTCGCCGGGGCGGACCTCCAGCACGAGACCGTCGCGGGTGCCGACGAGGGCAGTGCCGGAGACGACGTGCAGGGTCTGGCCGAGGACGTGGGAGTGCCAGTGCGTGCGGGCGCCGGGCGCGAACCGGACCAGGTTGGCCCGCATCCGTGACGGCTCCTGGCCGGCGTGGATGACGTCGAACCAGACGTCCCCGGTGAACCACTCGGCAGGCCCCTTCGTGGTGGCCCGGCGTTCGGCGAACTCCATAATGTGTTCTCCCGCGCCATTGCACAGCAATGACTGATCAGAGTGTTTCGACACCCGTGGGTCTCCCGGGCACTCCAAAACCGTCGCACACCTTTACGTACCCTTTGAAGAGGAGGGTTTCATCCTGGGATAAAATCCTCCCTCCCACCGGCGTGGCGGCCGGGGTGAGACTGGGGGCATGAGCAGTAGTGCACGCCCCGACGAGCTCGGGGCCTTCCTCAAGGCCCGCCGCGCCGAACTCGACCCTCGTACGGCCGGGCTTCCCGATACCGGGGGGCGGCGGCGCGTGAGCGGCCTGCGACGTGAGGAGGTCGCCGTCCTCGCCTCCATCAGCACTGACTACTACACCCGCCTTGAGCAGGGCCGTATGCAGGCATCCGCGCCCGTGCTCAACACCCTCGCCCGTGTCCTGAACCTGGACGACGACCAGCGCACCTACATGCTCGAAGTCGCCGGGCGCCTCCCGGCCCGGCCGGCGCGCCGCGCCGCGCAGCGCGTGCAGCCCCGCCTGCGAAGGCTCCTCGACGACCTGGGGACCACCCCGGGAATCGTCCTGGGACGCCGTATGGACATTCTCGCCTGGAATCCCCTCGCGGCGGCTCTCATCACCGATTTCTCCACGATTCCGGAAAAGCACCGGAATTACATACGGCTGCTTTTCACCGAACCCTCGATGCGGAATTTGTACGCCGACTGGGCGAACGTCGCCCACGCCTGCGTGGCCCAGCTGCGCATGGAAGCCGCCCGCGACAGTGAAAATCCGCGCCTCGCCGGACTCGTCGGCGAGCTGTCGCTCCAGGACGCCGACTTCCGCCGCTGGTGGGCCGCCCACCACGTCGCGGTACGCGGCGTCGGCACCAAGGTCCTGCGGCACCCGGTCGTCGGCGACCTGACCCTCGACTGGGACACCCTGGCCCCGACCGTCGACGCCGACCAGCACCTGGTCATCTGGACCGCCGAACCCGGCTCCCCCTCCCACGACGCACTGCGCATCCTCGCCTCCTGGAGCAACGGCACGGCCCCGGCCCCCGCGGACGGCAGCGCAGACACCGGCGGCACCGTGCCCGGGTGATCGCGCCCCGGCACGGGGCGGGGTCACACTGGAGTCATGAGCAGCGGCAACGGCGACCCGAAAGAACTCGGCGTCTTCCTCAAGGCCCGCCGGGCCGACCTCGAGCCCCTCCAGGTCGGCCTTCCCGACACCGGAACCCCGCGCAAGGTGGCGGGCCTACGGCGCGAAGAGGTCGCGCAGCTCGCCGCGATCAGCACCGACTACTACACCCGCATCGAGCAGGGCCGCATTCAGGCATCTCTCCCCGTCCTGGAAGCCGTCGCCGGCGCCCTGCGCCTCACCGGCGACCAGCGCACCTACCTCTTCGAGCTCGCCGGCCGCGCCCCCAGCGACCCGCCCACCCGGTCAAGTCGGGACGTACCTGAGCAGTGCCTGCGGCTCCTGGACCAGCTCGTACAGTCACCCGCCGTGGTCCTGTCGGACACCATGGACGTCCTGGCCTGGAACCGCCTCGCCGCCGCACTCCTCACCGACTTCGCACAGGTCCCCGAAGCCGACCGCAACTACGTCTGGCTGCTGTTCAACGACCCCGCCCTGCGGGCCCTCTACGACGACTGGCCCGCCGGAGCCCACGCCTGCGTGGCCTACCTGCGCATGCACACCGCCCACCGCCCGGACGACCCCCGCCTCCAGCACCTCCTCGCCAAGATGGCCCCCCACGCCGACTTCCAGAACTGGTGGCAGACACGCCAGGTCGCCGTCCAGGGGACCGGCAACAAGACCTTCCACCACCCCATCGCCGGAACCCTCACCCTCGACTGGGACACCCTCACCAGCGCCACCGCGCCCGACCAGCACATCGTCGTCTGGACCGCCCCGCCGGACAGCCCCTCCGCGAAGGGACTCCGCATCCTGGCAGCAGCACACAAAGCGGCCCCGCCCCCCGCGCGTTCCCCGGCGTCGCAGACAGATCTGCGTGGCCGATAGCGGCGGGGACAGGACAGCGGCACCGTCCGTCCGGCCTCGCCTCGTCCGGCAGACTTCGAGTGCGGGGCCGTGCGCCGGGGATGATCCTCAAGGCATCGCCGACCCCATTGCGTGGTCGTCCACCCGCCGTCACCGCCGGGTGGACGTCGCGTGCGCGTGGACGGCGAAATCCTCATCCGTATCAGGTCGATCACAGGGGTCTGCCGACGTTGGCCAACGGCCCCTGTGCCTTGGCCGATCGTTCGGTGGGGTCCGGTCTCGACCGCTGCCGTTCGTGCTTGTCGATGTCAGCCGCCGCAGGCGGTCTTGACAGGGGGCTGTCTCATTCGGCGGGGCACGCGGGGAACACACCTACATCAGGTCTCCAATGGTGCGCGCGCCGCGGCCGGTGAGAAGGCCGGATTCCGGGATTATGTGGACGTCCGGGTCCGTCAGACGAGGTGGATCGTGAAGCGCCTCACGAGCTTGGGGGTTGTGGCGATCGTGTCGGAGTGGACCCAGCCGCGAGCCTTCTTGTACTCCCCGGTGCCCCCAGTGATCGCGTTGTCGAAGGGACCCTGGTCGAGGTAGTTGAAGTACATTCCCTGCACGGTGAGCTGGCCGCCCGGGAGGGTGTAGGTCACGACGCACTGCTCCGCTTCATCGGCGCCGCCCCGGGTGGTGGTGCAGGTGCCGTGGGTCTCGCCGACCTTGTTGTGCGCCTCGTCGAAGAGGTCCGAGCGGACGACGACTTGATCGCCCTGCGAGACGCTGCCAGGGGCGACGGGGAAGCGGGTCAGCTGCTGCACCTCGGCCAGGAGTGTGATGATCCGGGCCTTATCCCTGGCCTGGGCGGAACCGGTGTCCGTCGCGGCGGCCGCGACGGGGGTGCAGGCGAGGAGGGTGACCAGCGTGGCCGTGCCGAGGCAGGCCGCTCTGATGGGGCGCATCGTGCGACTCCTGAGGTTGATGTTCGGCAATGAACGGATGGCGAACTTCCATCCGATTCCGTTCGATACCCTTCATAACCTTGGCTCCGCCGCGCCGCGGAGCACCCCGGCACGAACCACCGGCATATCCAGCCGGTCGGACCAACGTCGGGCGGCGGAGCTCAGCACGAAGGCGAACGGCAGCTCCAGGCGATGCCGGGCCATGAGCTCCTCGTCGGCGACGATCGGCTCGATGCGGGCCGACCGCCGCTGCGAGCGCGCCGGCGTCCGCCGGATTCGCGTGCACGACACCCGCCACACGTGCGCCTCGCTCCTCGCCGCCCTCGATGTCCACCCTCGGATCGCGATGCAGATCCTGCGCCACTCCGAGATCGCGGTGACCATGGAGGTCTACACGCACGTTCCCTCGGCGGACACCCGACGGGTTCTGCGGAAGCTCGGGAAGGCTCTGGGCGGCAGCAAGCAGAAGGACGGCAAGAAGAAGGGCAAACGCAAGCAGGAGGAGCGGCCGGACGGGGACGGTCGTCAAGAGCCATAGCGGTCGCTGTACTCCGCTGCTGTACAAACACTCAGAGGCCCATTCACGATCACGTGAATGGGCCTCTGACCTGTGTCGGGGTGGCGGGATTTGAACCCACGACCTCTTCGTCCCGAACGAAGCGCGCTGCCAAGCTGCGCTACACCCCGATGTCGCTGCTGTCGCGGCGACGTCGTTTACTTTAGCCCACCGGTGGCCGGAGACGAAATCCGGTTTAGACGCGGCGGCGGGTCGGGGTCGGGCGGGTGTGGTCGACGGCGATCAGGAGGATCGCGAGGGCGTAGATCGCGAGGCCGGTGAGGAGGGCGTTCGCGAGGGTGCTGCGGTAGCCGTCGGCGTCGGCGTCGAGGAACGGGTAGAGGTAGTGCGCCGGGGTCGAGGGGGCCAGGAGGGCGGCTCGGGTGAGGTAGAAGGCCAGGTAGGCCAAGGGGTAGAGAAGCCAGGCCGCCGCCTGGCGCAGGTGCAGGCGGGCCGACGGGGTGAGGAGCAGCCAGTCCAGGACGACCGCCGTCGGGACCATCACGTGGAGCACCTGGAGGGTCGCCCACTGGGCGTGCCAGCGGGCCGGGGGCGCCGTCGCGTCCGTCATGGCGAACGGGGGCGCCGTGTGGTCCAGGAGCAGGTGGTAGACCAGTGCGGCGATCACGGCGTAGAGGAGTGTCGCGCCGGTCAATGACGAGGGCAGTGGGCGTCGGGCCCGCCAGGCCCTCGACGCCGACAGGAGCATGACCACCGCCACCAGGATGTTCGTCTGGACGCTGAAGTAGCTCAGGGTCCGGGCGGGGGTGCCCAGGAGGAGTTCCATGGCCACGCCCGCCGCCGCGGCCAGGGCGGTCAGGAAGCGGAACACCGCGACCGGCGGGCGGCGGATCGGGGCGACCACCGCCGTGGCCGGGACCGGGGCGGGCAGCAGGAGGGGCGGGCCCGGGACCGCGGGCAGGTCCGGGATGTCCCTGGGTATCGGAGCGGTCATGCCCCTCACGCTAGGCAAAGGTGAGGAACGCGGCCATTCCGGGCAGTCCGGGTGGGTTAACGGGTGCACCGGCCGGCCGGCGGTGCCGAAAAAGAGGGCCCGGGACCTGCGCCTCCCCTACGGGCTACCGCTCCCGTGCCACCAGCGTCAGCAGCGTCGCCTCCGGCGGGCAGGCGAACCGTACCGGCGTGTAGCGGTTGGTGCCGCAGCCCGCCGACACGTGGAGGTAGGACGTGCGCCCCTCGGCCGTGTGCCGGGACAGGCCCTTCACCCGGTCCGTGTCCAGGTCGCAGTTGGTGACCAACGCGCCGTAGAAGGGGATGCACAGCTGGCCGCCGTGTGTGTGGCCCGCCAGGACCAGCGGGTAGTCGTCCGCCGTGAAGGCGTCCAGGACACGCAGGTACGGCGCGTGCACGACGCCCATCGAGAAGTCGTACGTGCCCGAGGGGCCGCCGGCGACCCGGGCGTAGCGGTCGCGCTTGATGTGCGGGTCGTCCAGGCCGGTCAGCTCGATCGACACGCCCTCGACCTTCAGCACGCCCCGCGTGTTCGTCAGGTTCAGCCAGCCCGCCGCGTCGAAGCCGTCCCTGAGGTCTTCCCAGGGGTTGTGGATGACGCCCACCGCCGGCGCGTTGCCGTTCAGGCCGTGCTTGCCGCTGGCCTTCTCCAGCAGGTAGCGGGCGGGGTTGCGCATCCGGGGGCCGTAGTAGTCGTTGGAGCCGAAGACGTACGCGCCCGGGAACTCCATCAGCGGGCCCAGCGCGTCGAGGACCTCGGGGACGCCCTCGGGGTCCGAGAGGTTGTCGCCGGTGTTGATCACGAAGTCGGGGCGCAGGCCGGCCAGCGACTGCAGCCAGCGCTGCTTCTTGCGCTGCCCGCCGACCATGTGGATGTCGGATACCTGGAGCACGCGCAGCGGGCGCATGCCCGGCGGGAGGACGGGGACCGTCACCCGTCGGAGGCGGAAGGAGCGGGCCTCGAAGCCCGCCGCGTACGCCACTCCGGCGGCTCCCGCCGCCATGATTCCCAGGGGTACTCCGTATCGCGCGCGCATACCTCCATCGTGTCAGACCTCACCAGGGCCCCGGACCGGCCGCCCCAAAATATGCGGGCGCCAGGGCCCAAGGACCGGCCGCCCTTAAATGCGCGGGCGCGCGCGTCGTCGTAGCTGCGACAATCGACGACATGACCACCACGCTCAAGTCGAAGCTGCACGACGACCTCAACGCCGCGATCAAGGAGCGCGACGAGCTCCGCTCCTCGACGCTCCGGCTGACGCTCGCCGCGATCACCAAGGAGGAGGTCGCGGGCAAGGAGAAGCGCGAGCTCTCCGACGACGAGGTCCTCAAGGTGATCACCAAGGAGGCCAAGAAGCGCCGTGAGGCGGCCGACGCCTTCGCGCAGGGTGGTCGTGCGGAGTCGGCCGAGCGGGAGAAGGCGGAGGGCGAGCTGCTCGCCACCTACCTGCCCAAGCAGCTGTCCGACGACGAGCTGAACGTGATCGTCGCCCAGGCCGTCGAGGAGGCGAAGGCGGGCGGTGCCGAGGGGCCGCGCGCCATGGGTGCCGTGATGAAGATCGTGAACCCGAAGGTGGCCGGCCTGGCGGAGGGCGGCCGCGTCGCCGCCGTCGTGAAGAAGCTGCTCCAGGGCTGAGCCTGGAGCGCCGCCCTACGGCAGCCGGGCTCGTCGGCCCGACGACAGCGGGGCCGCACCCCTACCAAGGGGTGCGGCCCCGCTGTCGTACGTCAGGGGCGGAAGCGCTCAGCGCCGGGCGGTGAAGCCGGGCCCGGAGGGCGCCGCGGCCCGGTGCCGGCTAGCCGCGCCGACCGCCGTTGCCGTTGTGCCCGCCGTTGGTCTGGCCCTCGATGAAGTTGCCGGGGAGGGAGAAGGTCGGCGTCGGGATGGTGCCGCCGGTGGCGTCACCCGTGGTGCCCCCGGTTGCCCCCGTTGTTCCCCCGTCCGTCTG
>NZ_JAJSZC010000223.1:0-13169 GCF_036815105.1 Streptomyces sp. IBSBF 3136 | reverse complement strand
CCCCCGACCGCAGGTCGGCCGGCCGCCACCCGGCCTCGCACCGCCGCCCGGCGGGGCGCGGTGCCGTGCCCTCCCCCGGGCCGTCAGCCACCGCCCCCCTAGGGCCGGTCGGCGCTCGGCGCCTCCGTCCGGGTGGGCGCCCCAGCGGCCGCGGCGGCCGCGGTCGCGGTCCTGCGGGTGCCTGGGCATCACCAACTCCACCCAGGGACAGTGTGGTTGACGGCTGCCGGCGGTGGCCGCCGTCGAGTCCGGCCGGTGTCCCCCGTCCGGGCGGATTGGGCCGTACGGCGGTGCGGGCATCCATGGCCTGAATCCGACGAACCATCACCGTACGGCGGCGTCACCCGTCCCCCGTCGCCGGGAAGGGACCGCACGTGGCCGCCGCAGCCCCGCTCGACGGCCGGACCCGCCGTCTTCTCACCACGGTCCTGGCCGCCCTGACCGGGATCGCCGCCGTCGCCGCGCCGGCGCGGGCCGGCGCCGGGCCGGTGACGGTGTTCCCGATCACCACCACGCCCGGCACCCTCCCCGCCGGCATCACCGCAGGTCCGGACGGCGCGCTGTGGTTCGCGGGGGCGGGGGTCGGCAGGATCGGGCGGATCACCACGGGCGGCGCGGTCACCGACTTCCCCACCTTCCGCCCGGACAGCTTCCCCTTGGGCATCACCGCGGGACCGGACAGGGCGCTGTGGTTCACCGAGGGCAACGGGAACCGGATCGGGCGGATCACCACCGCCGGCCGGGTCACGGAGTTCCCGGTGCCGACGGCGGGCGCCTTCCCGGCGGGGATCGCGACCGGGCCCGACGGCGCCCTGTGGTTCACCGAGCAGGACGGCGACCGGATCGGCCGGATCACCACGGCGGGCCGGGTCACCGAGTACCCGCTGCCCACGTCGGACGCCTCCCCCGCCGCCGTCGCCGCCGGACCGGACGGGGCGCTGTGGTTCACCGAGCCGGCCGGCCGCCGGATCGGACGGATCACCGTCACCGGCCGGATCACCGAGTTCCCGCTGCCCGGGACCGCGGACTTCCCCGGTGACATCGTCGCCGGACCCGGCGGCATGTGGTTCACCGTGTCCGGACCGGACGCGGTCGGCCGGATCGACGCCACCGGCAGGGTCACCCGGTTCGCGCTGCCCGGCGCGGACAGCGGGGCGAGCGGGATCACCCTCGGGCCCGACGGACACGTGTGGTACGCCGACCCGGCCGGGAGGATCGGACGGGTCGGCGCGGACGGCACGGTCACCGCCGTCCCGGTGCCGGGCGGCGCCGACGGGGCGCCGCCCTTCCGGCTCACGGCAGGACCCGGCCGGACGGTGTGGTTCACCGAGCTGTTCGGCAACGCGGTCGGGCGGGTGCGCGCCCCCGCCGGCTGACGGCCGGCGGGGGCGGCACGGGCGGGCCGGGACGTACCACGCGCGCACCTCTTGTTATGACCGCTGTCATAGCGCAGTCTTGTGGCCACTGGCGGACGTGGTGGGAGGAACGAGTGGCGGGCGTGATCGCGCGGGAGATGTGGGAGCGGTTCGAGCCGGTGCACGATCTGGTGTACTTCGCGCCCGAGGCCAGGCGGGCCGCGGACGGGCTGGGGATGCGCGGGTACTGGATGGGCTACTTCGCGCTGCGGGCGGCCCCGCTCGGCGCGGTGTCCCCCGCCGTGGTGACGGGCAGCTTCTACGTCTTCCACCCCGCGCGGGTGGCCAGGGCGCTGCCGGACGCCTGGACGTACGCGGCTCCCGAGGAGGTGCTGGCCGCCCGCTCGCAGGCCGTGGAGGCGGCGATGGCCGGCCTGTTCGGGAGGGAAGCGGTGGAGTCGGCCGCGCTGGCCGAGGCGGCCGACCTCGCCTGGGAGGCGGCGGCCGGCGCGGACACGGCGGGACGGGTGCTGGCCGCCGCCAACCAGGCGCTGGAGCGGCCCGGGCGACCGGCGGCGCGGCTGTGGCAGGCCCTGACGACCCTGCGCGAGCACCGGGGCGACGGGCATGTCGCGGTCCTGGTGGGCCTGGGGCTCGGGCCGGTGGAGGCCATGGTGCTCAAGGCGGCCGCCGGGGAGTCCGACGGACCGTTCCTGCGGGAGACCCGCAAGTGGGCGGAGGAGGACTGGACGGCCGCCGGGACCGCCCTGCGGGAGCGGGGCCTCCTCACCGGGGACGGCGGGCTGACCCCGGCGGGCGAGGCGCAGCGCGCGCTGGTCGAGACGCGCACCGACGAGGCGGCCGGACGCCCGTGGGCGGTGCTCGGGGTGGAGCGCACCGAGCGGCTCGCCGGGCTGCTGGAGCCGCTGGCCCGCACCGTCCTCGGCTCGGGGCTGCTGCCGCCCGGCAACCCGGTGGGGCTGACCGGACGGCTCCTGGCCGGCCGGTGAGGGCCGCGTCCGTGGGCGACCCGCACCCGGGGTGCCGGGCCGGGGGCGCCCACGGGGCTGACCGGACGGGCGGCTACCAGGTCACCGGCAGCCGCTCGGGTATCCGTTTCATGAAGCCGGTGCGCCAGACCAGTTGGCCGGAGGGCACGGCGAGCGCGAGTTCCGGCAGGCGGTCGAGCAGCACCTCGAGGGCGATCCGGGTGTGCGCGCGGCCGAGGGCGGTGGCCGGGCAGTAGTGGGCGCCGCCGCCGAAGGAGAGGTGGTCGGCGGCGTTGTCCCGGTGCACGTCGAAACGGTGCGGGTCGGGGAACTTCGCGGGGTCGAGGTTCGCGCCCTCCACCAGCACCAGGACCAGTTCGCCCGCGCGCACCTCGACGTCGCAGAGCCGGACGTCCGCCAGTGCCAGGCGGGGCAGCGCGTCGCCGATGGAGAGGTTCACCCGCAGCAGTTCCTCCACACCCGGGCCGATCAGGTCCGGACGGCCCCTGAGCAGGTCACGGGCGACGGGATGGGTGAGGAGGTAGACCAGGGCCATGGTGAGGAAGCCCGAGGTGGAGACGACGCCCGCGCCGAACATGGTCACCCCGACGGTGGCGAGCATCTCGTCGGTGAGATGGGCGTAGTCGGGGTCCTCGCGCAGCGCCGCGAGTTCACCCATGAGGCCGTGGGTGGCGGGGTCGTCGAGGAGGGCGGACATCCGGGCGATGTCCCGGTCCCAGTTGATCTTCGCGCCGGTGACCGGGCACGGGGAGTTCATGAAAGCGATGTCCAGGCTGCGCAGGAAGGCCGGGGCCTCGGTCGCCGGGATGCCGAGGAGGTGGCAGTGCATGCCCGCCGAGTACGGCTCGCAGAACACCCCGCGCAGGTCGGCGGTGGGGCCGTCGGCCACCATCCGGTCCACCAGGCGGTGGGCGTCCTCGCGCAGCCGGTCCAGCCGGCCGGGCGCCTTGGGGTTGAGCGCCCTGAGCACCGCCCGGCGCAGTCCCGCCCCGGTGATGTTGCCCATGTTGTTCACGACCTCGGGCGGGATGGTCAGCGCGTACTGGCGCGGGACGCCGGGCGCGGAGGTGTCCTCGAGGGAGAAGCGGTCGTCCTTGAGGACCTGCCGGCACAGCTCGTACGAGGACACCAGCCACGCCTCGTCGCCTGCGATGGTCCGCACCCGCCGCACCGGGGCGGTGGCGCGCAGGTCCTCCACGCCGCCGGGCACACGGGTGCCGTCCCAGGAGAACGGGAAGTCCGGCAGCGCGGGCTCGGCGGGGATGTCGGGCGCGGTGGTCATGCCGCGGCTCCTTCCGGGGCGGCGGGCGTCACGATGGCGTGGCCCTGGTTGCGGGAGGCGCGCAGGCCCGCGCCGCGGGAGTACAACAGCTCGGCCATCGGCAGCAGTTGGTGGTAGCAGTTGAGCGAGGAGGGCACCTGGAGGATGGCGGGGGTGTCCAGGAACAGCGGGGCCTCGGCGCACACGTACTCCAGGCACACGGCGCGCCGCCGCTCGCCGGCCGGCTCGCCGCGGGCGGCCAGGAAGCGGCTCACCAGGGCGTCGCAGACGGCACGGAAGTCGCCGTCGGTGCGCAGCCGGTCCTTGAGCTGCCGGTGGATCTCCTGGTAGGCGGGCTCGGCGCGGAACGCCGACATCGGGCGCCAGCCGAGCCGGGAGCCGTCCGGGTCGGCCGCGGACACCGCGTCGCGGACCTTCGCCCGCACGCCCCGCAGGTTCTTCACCGCCTTGCGGCGGGCCTCGTCCGGGGTGTAGCCGGATGCCTCGTACATCTCGTTCACGTAGAGGTCGGTGTAGACGAAGTCGACCCTGTCGAAGTGGTCCAGTCCCCAGCGGGCGAGGTCGTGCAGGCGTCGCGCCGAGAAGTAGCTGTTGCCCGGGGACACGCCGATCACGGCGTGTGCGCCCTCGCCGAGGATGACTTCGCAGTGCGAGGTGTAGGGCTGGACTTCGAAGACGTCGGCCATCAGCACGGATGCTGTGGTCACGGGGAAAGCCTCCGCCGCGCGCTAGTCCCGCGAGGGCCTTGTGCCCCTGGTGTGGCGATGCGGCGACCTCACGCTAGCCGTACCGCGCCGACACGGGTAGTTACCACCTGGGTTTGGCCGGAAACGGTCGTAGTAATGGTCGAAGTGCCTTCAGGAAAGCCTCATTTGCGGGTCGTACGCTGAGCCCGTGGTCAACCGAGACGAGGATCCAGGGCAGGCGGCGTCCCGGCTCACCGGGCGCCCGGTCACGGGTGCGCGGCGGGCGTCCGGCACACCGGCCGAGGTGACGCTCGACGGCGGCACGGTGGTGATGGTCAAGCCCGGGGACGGCCCCGGCGCCACGCGGGCGGAGGCGGCCGGCCTGCGATGGCTCGGCGAGGCGGCGGCGGTCAGGGTGCCCGCGGTGCTCGGGCACGACGAGCGGTGGCTGGTCACCGAACGGGTGCCGACCGGACACCCCGACGCGGAAGCGGCGTCGCGTTTCGGCCACGCGCTGGCGGCTCTGCACGCCGCCGGAGCACCGGCGTTCGGCGCACCCCCGCCCGGCGGACCCGAGGAGGCGTACATCGGCCGCGCGCCGATGCGCAACGCGCCGATGCCCGACTGGCCGGCCTGGTACGCCGAGCACCGGGTGCTGCCCTATCTGCGCGCCGCGGTCGACGCGGGAACGGTGCGGCCCGGGGAGGCCACCGTGGTCGAGCGGGTCTGCGGGCTGCTGCCGGAGCTCGCCGGGCCCGCCGAGCCGCCCGCGCGGCTGCACGGCGACCTGTGGAACGGCAATGTGCTGTGGGGAACCGATGGTGATGTACGTCTCATCGACCCGGCCGCGCACGGTGGGCACCGGGAGACCGATCTCGCGATGCTCCGGCTGTTCGGCTGCCCGCATCTGGAACGGGTGATGACGGGGTATCAGGAAAGGACGCCGCTGGCCGACGGATGGCGGGATCGGGTGGGTATGCACCAGCTCTTCCCGCTCCTGGTGCACGCCGTGCTGTTCGGCCGCGGCTACGCCGAACAGGCTCTCGGCGTCGCCCGGAACGCCCTCGCACGATGAATCACGGGGCGGACGCGCACCTTCCCCCGCCCCTGCTGCGTCCTAGTACCGGACGCCCGAACGACCCTGCTCCGGACCGTGGTCACGGAGCGTGAGGAAACCAACCACCCGTTCGATTCGTATAAGGACGTGAAAGCCGAATCAGGGAGAGACAAATGCAACCGTTCACGCTCAACTACGCGCGCCCCGCAGTGCAGTTGGACGTCACCACTCCGTACGCGTACGACTCCGGACTGCAGTTGAACGTCCTCCCGGACGGGCGGATCGCCGCCACCGATCACGCGACCCTGAGAGCGCTGGGGACGACGACCTCGACGGCCGGGTCCAAGACGCACTTCGACGACTGACGCGGGCCGTCGGAACATGACCGTGCTCATCCTGACCAGCGAAGAGGACGTGACGGCGGACATGGTGGTCCTCCGGCTGGGCGAGGCGGGCGTGCCCGTGGTCCGGCTCGACCCCGCCGACCTCACCAGCGGGGTGGCTCTGTCGGGCGAGTACGTCCAGGGCGCCTGCCGCGGGCACCTGTCCGTCGGCGGGCGCCTGGTGAGCATGAGCGGCCTGCGCTCCGTCTGGGTGCGCAGGCCCGGGGCCGCTGCCGCGCGTGCCGCCCAGCCGTCCGCCTGGCTGACCGAGGAGTCGTCCCAGGCCCTGTACGGCATGCTGCGCTGCACCGACGCCCGCTGGATGAACGACCCGGACGCCGCCCGGCGGGCCCGGCACAAACCGTGGCAGCTGCGGCTCGCCCAGCGCAGCGGACTGGCGGTGCCGGCCACCCTGATCACCACGTTCCCGCAGGCGGCCAGGGAGTTCGCCGAGCGCTTCCCGGACCTGGTGGTCAAGCCGGTGTCCGGCGCGCACCCTCAGGAGCCGCCACGCGCGGTGCCCACCAGCAGGGTCGCGCCGGACGCCGACTTCTCGGCCGTCGCCTACGGCCCGACGCTGCTGCAGCGGCGGGTGCCCAAGCGTGCCGACATCCGGCTCACGGCCGTCGGCGACCGGCTGCTGGCCGCGCGCAAGCCGGCCGATCCAAACGCCCACCCCGACGACGTGGACGTACGTTTCGCGCCGTCGGTCTCCCCCTGGCTCCCGGCGGAGGTGCCACCGCGGGTCGCCGAGGCCGTCCTGCGCTATCTGCGGGAGGCCGGGCTGGCGTACGGTGCCTTCGACTTCGCGGAGGACGCGGACGGGATCTGGTGGTTCCTGGAGTGCAACCAGTCCGGCCAGTTCGGCTTCGTCGAGATGGACACCGGCCTGCCGATCGCCGGGACCATCGCGCGGTGGCTGGCCGGGGACGGGGAACCGGTCGTGCCCTGTGTCGCCGACGGCGACCGGGACAGGGCGTCGTGAGGACACCGGGACAGGCACGGAGAGAGGAACGCGACATGCGCATCGGACTGCTGGGTACGGGCCCCTGGGCCCGGGCGGCCTACGCCCCCGCCCTCGCCGGTCACACCGGCCTGGACTTCGCCGGGGTGTGGGGCCGCCGCCCGGAGGCCGCCGGGGCGCTGGCCGGGGAGTACGGCGTCCGGGCCTACGAGGACGTGGACGCGCTGCTGGCGGACGTGGACGCGGTGGCCGTGGCGCTGCCGCCGGCCGTGCAGGCCGAGGTGGCGGTGCGGGCCGCCCGGGCCGGCCGTCATCTGCTGTTGGACAAGCCCCTGGCGCTGGGTGTCGCCGAGGCACGGGCCGTCGCCGAGGCGGCGGAGCGGGCCCAGGTGGCCTCGGTGGTGTTCTTCACCACGCGCTTCCAGAAGGAACCGGAGGCGTGGACCGACGAGCAGGCCGCGGTGGCGGGCTGGTTCACGGCGCGGGCGCAGTGGCTGGGGGCCGTGTTCACCGGGGACAGCCCGTTCGCGGCCTCGCCGTGGCGGCGGGAGAAGGGCGCGCTGTGGGACGTGGGGCCGCACGCCCTGTCCGTGCTGCTGCCGGTCCTCGGTGACGTCCGTCAGGTCCTGGCGGCGGCGCACGGCCCCGCGGACACCGTGCACCTGGTCCTGGACCATGCCACGGGCGCGTCGAGCACGCTCACCCTGAGCCTGACCGCACCGCCCGCGGCGGCCGGGGCCGACCTGGAGCTGCGGGGCGAGGCCGGGGTGGCGCTGCTGCCGAGGAGTTCCGAGGGCGCGGTACCGGCCCTGACCCGCGCCGCGGACGCCCTGCTGACCGCCGCGCGCACGGGACGCCCGCACGCCTGCGACGCCGGGTTCGGTCTGCGGGTCACCGAGATCCTCTCGTCGGCCGAGGCCCGGCTGGCCGGGGCACCGGCCGACCAGGGGTAGGCGGACCGGCCGGGGGGCGGCCGCCAGGGGCGGTGCCGCTCCGGTGCCGCGCGGCACCGGGGGCCCCGCGACCGGTGGCGGCGTAACTTGGGGATGTGACATCGGTGCGCGACAGGGCGTCGCGTCGGAACCAAGGGGAGCGCGGCTGGCTGCGGGGCGCGCCACCGCCGCGCTGGGTGCGGGTGCTGCCGGTCCTGCTGCTCGTCGGGGTGACACTGACCTCCCTCGTCACGCCGCACGCCTCGGACCTCGGCTTCCTGCTGGGCGCGATCCCTCCACTCGCCGTCCTCTCCTACGGGCCGCTGGCGACCGCCGTCCTCGGCGTGCTGGTCGTCGTGGCGCTGCATCTGCCGAACACCCATCTGAACCGTCCCGGCAACACCGATCTGCTCACCATCGTGTTCGTCGCCCTGCTGAGCGTGTTCGTCTCCTACGTCCGCAGCCGTCGTGACGCCCAGCTGGACACGGAGCGCGCGATCGGGGAGGCGGTGCAGCGGGCCGTGATGCCGCCGCTGCCGGAACGCGTCGGCCGGGTGGGGTGCGCGGGCTTCTACCGTGCCGCCCAGGACGGGACTCTGGTGGGCGGGGACTTCTTCGACGTGCGCGAGGGGCCGCACGGCGTCCGCGCGGTGATGGGCGACGTGCGCGGGCACGGGCTGACGGCGGTCGCGACGGTGGTGTCGCTGCTGGGGGCGTTCCGGGAGGCGGTGCTCGACCAGCCCGACCTGGAGTCGGTCGCGGCCCGGATGGACCGCAGACTTGCGGTGGACTCGGCCGGGGTGCGGCACGGGGAACTGTTCGCGACCGCGCTGCTGCTGGAGTTCACGGCCGAGGCCCGGACGGTCCGGGTGGTCGGCTGCGGGCACCCGGCACCGGTGCTGCTCCACGCGGGCCGGGCCCGGGAGGTGACCGTGTCGGTGGCCCCGCCGCTGGGCCTCGGACTGGTCGGTGTCGACCCGCCGAAGGAGGTCACGGTCGCGCTCGGACCGGGCGACCGGCTGCTGCTGGCCTCCGACGGCGTCTGGGAGGCCCGGAACGCCTCCGACTCCTTCTACCCCCTGGCCGAGCGTCTTGACCGCTTCGCCGAGACGCCGTCCGGCGAACTCGCCGGCGCCGTGTGGGAGGACATCGCCGGCCTCGGCTACGAGGTCCGCGACGACGCGACCCTGCTGGTGCTGGCGCCCGAGCCGCCGCCCGCCTGAGCGGGCGGCGCGGCGGGGAGCGGGGCGGGTCAGCCCACGTCCCACAGGAAGCGGTGGGTGTGGATCCCGAAGTAGGGGAAGGTCTGGATCTCGCGCACGCCGTCGAGGGGCCGCACCGCGTCGTTGACGAAGTCCAGCAGGTCCTTGGGCCCCGGCGCGACGACCTCGGCGAACAGGTCGAACCCGCCGGAGGTGAGCACCGAGTAGACCACCTCCGGGCGGTCGGCGAGCGCGTCGGCGACCACGCGCGGGTCGCCGTCGACGCCGATGCCGAGCAGCGCCATGGCCTGCCCGCCCATGGCCATCGGGTCGGTGACGCCGACGACCTGCACGGCACGTGAGTCCAGCAGCCGCTGCAGGCGCTGGCGGGCCGCCGAGGCGGACAGGCCGACCTTCGGGCCGAGGTCGGCGTAGGCGATACGGCCGTCGGTCTGCAGCTCGCGCAGGATGGCCCGGTCGGTCTCGTCCATGGGTGCCACGGTCCTCCCCTCACCCCACCAGTTCGGACAGGGCCGCGGCGAAGACCTCGGTGTGGGTGTCCACGTCCCGCTCGGTGGTGTCGGGGCACATGAGGGCCATGTTGTGGAACGGGGTCAGCAGGATGCCCCGGTTGGCGAGGTAGAGGTGCAGGAAGTCCTCCAGCTCCGGGTCGGCCGCCGCGGCCGACTCGGTGCCCGTGCGCGGCGCCGGTGAGGTGAAGCGGTATTCGGTGCGGGCGCCGAGGCGGCTGACCGACCAGGGCAGCCGGTGCGCCTCGACACCGGCCAGGACGCCCGCCTCGAAGCGCTCGGAGAGCTTCGTCATGTGGGCGAAGGCCTCGTCGGTGAGCACCTGCTCCAGGGTGGCCCGCATCGCGGCGACCGACAGCGCGTTGCCCGCGAGGGTGCCGCCGACACCGCCCATGTCGACGAGGTCCAGGTCGGCGCGACCCAGCAGCCGCTCGGCGAGTTCCGCGGAGAGGCCGTAGGCACCGGCCGGGATGCCTCCGCCGATCGCCTTGCCGATGGTCAGCAGGTCCGGCTCCAGGTCCCAGGCGGCGGTGCAGCCGCCGGGGCCGGCGGAGAAGGTGTGGGTCTCGTCGTTGACGAGCAGGGTGCCGTGGCGCCTGGTCAGCTCCCTCACACCGGCGAGGTAGCCGGGTTCGGGCAGGACGATGCCGATGTTGGTGAGCGCCGGCTCCATCAGGACGGCGGCGACGTCCCCGTGCGCCAGCTCCCGCTCCAGCCCCTCCAGGTCGTTGAACTCGGCGACCCTGCTGGTCAGGGTGACGTCGCAGGGGGCGCCGACGTTGCCCGGGCGGGCGGCGCCCCGGCCGTCCGGGCCGACGACGATCAGCGACTCGTCGACGCTGCCGTGGTAGCTGTAGCTGTTCACGAGGATCTTCGGGCGTCCGGTGACCGCCCGGGCGAGGCGGATCGCCCACCGGTTGGCGTCCGTCGCGGTCAGCGAGAAGCTCCAGCGGGCCAGGCCGAAGCGGCGGGTCAGCTCGGCGCCGACCCACTCGGCGTCCTCCGTGGGCAGCATCGCGGTGGCCCCGCCCAGGCCGGCGAACCGCCGGTCGGCCGCCTCGGTGACCGGGACAGGCGAGTGACCGGCCATCGCTCCGGTGTCACCGAGGCAGAAGTCGATGTACTCGTGCCCGTCGATGTCGGTGATCCGGGCGCCACGGGCACCGGCCAGGTACCGGGGGAAGGCTCCGGCCGTCTTGTTCATCCAGGTCATCGGCACCCGGCCGAAGAGGTGGTCGGCTCGCGCATATGCCTCCCGGGAGCGCGGGTTGCGGCGTTCGGCCTCGGCGCTCTCGCGGGCGAGGAGGGAGTGCAGACGCGTGCGGTCCATGGAGCTACCTCGGTGGATGCGGTGACGAAACAGAATGATCTTACGACTGAAAATGGCGTCGATTCAAGTCATCGCGCTCGAATCAATTGCCACGACGCTCGAATCACGCGTGCACGAGGAGAGACAGAGTGCCGAGGGTGACGCGTCCCCCCTGCGGAAGCTGACGAATCCGTGCTCGGTGTCCGAACACACCGTCAGAAACGCCAGGCTGCGCCACCCCTTCCGCCAGGCAGAAATATCTACGAGCATGCATATGCCCGGCTGGCGTGCGGGCGCGCCGAATGCCCGGTCACGGCCGTTTCCCACGCCACGGACGAGCGAGGATCACCCGGAGCGGCGCATGACGAACACGATGTGGACGCGGGGCGTGGAGTGGCTGGCCGCGGCGGCGGCCGATCCGCGCGCCTGCAAGTGGGAGTGGGACCACGGCCAGGGCATCGCGCTGCTGGAGGCGGGCCGGTTCTGGGACGTCCTCAGCGTTCCCGAGCGGCTCGGGCTGCTCACCCTGGACCTCCTGTGGCGGCCCGGGCTGCCGGTACCGGGGGCGACGCTGGTGGACACCGCGGCGGGCCGGGTCGGGTTCCTGCTGCCGCCGGACCCGTGCGCGGCCTGGGTCGGCGCCGGTCTGCGGTACGCCACCAAGGGCTCCTGGGTGTCCGTCCCGCCCCCGTACCGGCCCGCCCGCTCCCTGGAGTGGCTGATCCCGCCCGACGGCACCGGCACCCTGCACGCGCCCGGCACCCTGGAGGCGGCGCTGCGCGAGGCCAACGGCACCCTGGCGGTCCTCGCCCCGCTGTGCGGTCAGTGACGGCCGAAGGACACCAGGCCCCCGGCCGGACCCACGGTGGGCCGTAGCCGCGGCTCGCCCTCGGCGGCTCCCGCTCCATCGGCGCGGGCCGCCCTGCGCCCGGCACAGCGCGACGAGTTGGGCGTGGACCGGCTCGGCGGGACGGCCACGAGGGCCCGGCGGCCGGTGCGCCCGCGGCCGACAGGCGGTGTGCGAGGGGCGCTCCTATGCTGAGAGACCGGGCTCGACGTCTCGCCCACCGTGTGTCGCCCCACACGTGCCTGGAGGCAGCCCATGTCGCTCTCGTCCGCGCGTCGTCGCAGGGTGGCCGCGCTCGCCGTCGTGGCTGGGACGCTGGCCGTGCCGCTCACGAGCGCTCCCGCCGGAGCGGTCCCGGCGTCCGTCCCCGCCGTCCTGGCCGCCGGTTCCCCCAGCCCCTCCCCCTCCGGGCCGGACGTCCGCGTGCTCACCCCGGACGTGGCCCGCCAACTGGACACCGCCGTGCGGAAGGTGATGCGGGAGGCGCACGTGCCGGGCGTGACGGTCGGCCTCTGGACACCGGACCGGGGCAGCTACGTCGGATCGTTCGGCGTCGCCGACAAGAGCGACGGGCGGGCGATGACGCCGGACCTGTACATGCGCATCGGCAGCGAGACCAAGACGTTCACCGTGACGGCACTGCTGCAACTGGTGGACCAGGGCAAGATCGGCCTGGACGATCCGATCGGCAAGTACGTGGACGGTGTGCCGAACGGGGACACGATCACGCTGCGGGACCTCGCCGGCATGCGCAGCGGGCTGTTCAACTACACGGAGGACGACGGCTTCTACAAGGCGTTCACGTCCGACCCGAACCGCAGGTTCACACCGCAGCAGTTGCTCGCCTACTCCTTCAAGCACCCGGTGATGTTCCCGCCCGGTGAGAAGTTCTTCTACTCCAACACCAATCTCATCCTGCTCGGTCTGGTCGTCGAGAAGGAGAGCGGGCAGGCGCTGGGCCACTACATCCAGCGGAACATCCTCGACCCCGCCGGGATGACGCACACGCTGATGCCGGCCGGCGCCGAGTTCCCCGCCCCGCACGCGCAGGGCTACACCGACCAGACGGCCGACGGCCGGATCGCGGACACGGCCGGCTGGGACCCGTCCTGGGCGTGGGCGGCCGGCGCGATGATCTCCCGGCAGGACGACCTGCGGGTGTGGGCCCGCACGGTGGCCACCGGCCGGTTCCCGGACGGGAGCTGGATGGTCAGCCCGGCCACGCAGCGGCAGCGGCTCATCACGCCGCCGACGCCGATCCCGGGCGCGGGCTACGGCCTGGGCATCTTCGACGTGCAGGGCTGGATCGGCCACAACGGTTCGCTGCCGGGTTACGAGTCCCTGACCATCTATCTCCCGTCGGCCCGGGCGACGCTCGTGGTGCTGCTCAACACCGACATCGACCACAACGGCCAGGAGCCCAGCACCCTGTTCGGCGAAGCGATCACGAAGATCGTGTCCCCGGCCCACGTCTTCAACCTGCCGGCCGAACCCGCCGCCAGGTGAGTCGCGGCCCGGCCGGCAGCGGGTGCCGGTCCGGTCGCGTGGCCGGTGCGCGCCGGGGGGGGGGGGGGGGGGGGGGGGGGGGGGGGGGGGGGGGGGGGGGGGGGGG
>NZ_JAJSZC010000222.1:0-23324 GCF_036815105.1 Streptomyces sp. IBSBF 3136 | reverse complement strand
GGCCGACGGGGGGTCGGACGGGGGAATCCGGACGCCGATCTCGCGGGACACCGCGCGGCCGTCGAAGGCACCGTCGCACGGTCTGCATACACTGACCGGCCGAAACGAGTAGTTCGGCCGGTCCCGGCAGGAAGCAGAGACGACAGGTGACAGAAGCGATCCTCCTGGTCGGCGGCAAAGGCACTCGGCTGCGCCCGCTCACCGTGCACACGCCGAAGCCGATGGTGCCGGCGGCCGGGGTGCCGTTCCTCACCCACCAGCTGGCGAGAGCCAGAGCGGCGGGCGTGGAGCACATCGTCCTCGCGACGAGTTATCTCGCCGAGGTCTTCGAGCCCTACTTCGGCGACGGCGCCTCCCTCGGTCTGCACATCGAGTACGTCACCGAGGAGGAGCCCCTCGGCACGGGCGGCGCCATCCGCAACGTGGCCTCACGGCTGCACTCGGGCCCCGACGACCCGGTGCTGATCTTCAACGGCGACATCCTGACCGGCCTGGACATCAGGGCCCTGGTGGACACGCACGAGGCGACCGGCGCGGACGTCTCCCTGCACCTGACCAAGGTGACGGACCCGCGCGCGTACGGCCTCGTCCCCACCGACGAGTCGGGGCGGGTGCTCGCCTTCCTGGAGAAGCCGCAGACGCCCGAGGAGATCGTCACCGACCAGATCAACGCGGGCGCGTACGTCTTCCGCCGCTCGGTCATCGACACCATCCCGGCGGGCCGCCCGGTGTCCGTGGAGCGCGAGACGTTCCCCGGGCTGCTGTCGGCGGGGGCCCATCTCCAGGGCATGGTCGACTCCACCTACTGGCTGGACCTCGGCACCCCCGCGGCCTTCGTCCGCGGCTCGGCGGACCTGGTCATGGGACGGGCACCGTCCCCCGCGGTCCCCGGCCGCTGCGGCGACTGCCTGGTGCTGCCCACCGCGACGGTCGCCCCGCAGGCGAAGCTGACGGGCGGCACCGTGGTCGGCGAGGGCGCGTTCGTCGCCGAGGGCGCCCGGGTCTTCGGCTCGACCATCCTGCCCGGCGCCGTCATCGAGTCCGGCGCGGTCGTCACCGACTCCCTCATCGGCAGCCGGGCCCGCGTCGGCGAACGCTCCGTGCTCACCGGCACGGTCGTCGGCGACGGCGCGGTGGTCGGCCCCGACAACGAACTGCGGGAGGGCGTACGCGTCTGGTGCGACGCCCGTATCCCGGCGGGAGCGGTGCGCTTCTCCTCCGACCAGTAGCGGCGCCCGGCGGGCGGGGGCGCGGCACTCAAGGACCGCGTCCCGGTCCCCCGCGTTCGGTCCACCACGCGCTCACAGCAGCCCGATGTCCACCCGGGGCATCTTCGGGGCCCGGCGCGCGGGCGTGTTGCCGCTGAGCAGGATCAACCGGGCCGCGCGGTGCCGCTGCCCGGCGTAGGGCTCCAGCAGGCGCAGCATCTCCGCGTCGTCGGCGTGCCGGTCGCCCGCCAGCGCCCAGCCGATGATCCCCGGCAGATGCAGGTCGCCGACCGTCACCTCGTCCGCCGCGCCATGACTGCGCTGCACGACCTCCGCCGACGTCCAGGGACCGATCCCCGGCACCACCTGCAGCCGCGCCCGGGCCTCGGCCGCCGGCATCCCCACCGCCTGCTCCAGCCGCGCGGCGACCCGCACGGCCCGCAGCACGGTGGACGCCCGCTTGTCGTCCACGCCGGCCCGATGCCACTCCCAGGAGGGAATCAGCGCCCAGGTCCGGGGCGCGGGCATCACCCACATCGGCCGCTCGCCCGTGCCCGCGGGCCCCGGCGCGGGCTCGCCGAACCTGCGCACCAGCAGCCGCCACGCCCGGTAGGCCTCGTCGGCGGTGACCTTCTGCTCCAGCACCGACGGGATCAACGACTCCAGCACCAGCCCGGTCCGCGTCAGCCGCAGCCCCGGCCGGCGGTGCCGGGCCAGCGCCACCACCCGGTGCCGGGGCACGAACGCGTCCGGCTCGTCGGCGGCACCGAGCAGTTCCGGCAGCCGCTCCAGCAGCCACTCGGCACCCGGCCCCCACGCCTCGGCCGTCACCTCGCCGCCCGCGCCGTGCACCCGCAGCGTCCCGGGCCCGGCGGGCGTACGGGTGGCCCGCCACACGGACCCGTCCCGGGTCGCCCGGAACGTGGGGTCTCCTGGACCCCGCCGCAGCGGACCGAGCACCAGGCCGAGGTCGAGCGGGCCCTCGGGCACCCACCGCCGGACCCGGGCCGGGGCCGTGGCCTGTCTGGGCACCCCGGCGGGTACGGCGACCTCCCCGCCGCGCACGGTCGTGCGCGTGGGCCGCGGGGCGAAGCGTCCTGCCACGGATGAGGTCCTGGGGTGTCGGTGCTGCGGGGTACCGGTGCTGCGGGGTGTCGGTTGCGAGGGCTGTGCCACGGGACTGGGCTGTTCCACGGGACTGGGGCCGCCCTATGAGACTAGGGGAGACCGGGCGGTCCCACGGACACTCACCGCACCTCGATGAACGCCTCCGCGTCCCGCTCCGGCCGCGGCCTCGGCTCCTCCGCCGGATGCCCGACCGCCACCGCGCCCATCGGGTCCCAGCCGGCCGGGAGGTCCAGCACCTCGCGCACCACGTCCCGGCAGAACATCGTCGAAGACACCCAGGCCGACCCCAGCCGCTCCCCGGCCAGCGCGACCAGCAGGTTCTGCACCCCCGCGCCCGTCGCGACCACGAACATCTCCCGCTCGGCGCCGTCGCGCCGCGCGTCCCCGTAGGTGTGCGAGCCGTCCATGACGAGGCACGGCACGACCAGGTACGGCGCGTTGCGCAGCACGTCCCCGCGCCGGACCCGCTTGGCGACGGACTCCTCGCTCTTGCCGTCCCGGCGCAGGTCCGCGATCCAGGCGTCCCGCATCGCGTCGAGCAGCCTGACGCGGGACTCCTCCGAGTCCAGCAGCACGAACCGCCAGGGGGTGGTGTGGTGCGGGGCGGGCGCGGTCACGGCGGCGGCCACCGCGCGGCGGACGGCGCCGCGGTCCACGGGTTCGTCGGTGAAGGCCCTCACGGTACGGCGCTGGGTGACGGCCTCGCGCACCGCCTCGGACGTGCCGAGCCGGAACATGTCGTCCCGCGCGGTCCGCACCAGCGCCCGCGCTCCCTCGCCGTGCTCGGCGGTCACGGCACGGGCCAGCCCGCGCACCACGGCGACCGGCCGTCCCGCCGCCTTGCCCTTGACCAGGTCACCCGCGGCGGCCAGCTCGTCGGCGGTGGCGACGACGGTGGCGCCGAGCGGATTGCCGTACGCGTCCGTGCCGCCGCGCAGATCGTCCAGCACCCGCACCCCGGCCGCGCCGATCGCCACATCGGTGAGTCCCGCGCGCCAGGGCCGCCCGAAGGTGTCCGTGACGACGACGCCGACGTCCACGCCGAGCGTGTCGCGCAGTCCCTCGCGGATCGCGCGCGCGGAGGCGTCCGGGTCCTCGGGCAGCAGCAGCACCGTCCCGGCGGGGGTGTTGGAGGCGTCGACCCCGGCGGCGGCCATGACCAGGCCCTGCCGGTTCTCGACGATGCGCAGGGCGCCGCGCCGGGCCACCACCCGCACGGTCTCGGCGTCGATCGCGGCCTCGCGGTCGTCGGCCCGGACGATCCGGCCCTCGGCCTTGGAGACGATCTTGGAGGTGACGAGCAGCACGTCCCCGTCGGCCAGGCCGGGGTCGGCCGCGGCGATCAGCTTGGCGAGGTCGTCGCCCGGCTGCACCTCGGGGATCCCGGACAGGGCACGGACCGTGTACTCCGGGCGCTCCTCGCTCATGCCCCCCGCACCTCCTCGGCCAGCGCCAGGGCCTCCCGGGCCATCTGCGCGGCCGCGTCCAGGTCGGTCATCATCAGGGGCACGGCCCGGCAGCGGATCCCGTCCGCCTCGACCCGCTCGACCACGCCCGCGTCGACGGTGTCGACCAGCCAGCCGTCCAGCAGCCCGGAGCCGTAGTGCTCGGCCACCGCCGCCGCCGTGGACTCCACGCCGACCGCCGCGAGCACCTTGTCGGCCATCCCGCGCACCGGCGCGTCCCCGACGATGGGGGAGAGGCCCACCACCGGCACGCCCGCCTCCGCGATCGCCTCCCGGATGCCGGGCACGGCGAGGATCGTGCCGATGGACACGACCGGGTTGGACGGCGGGAAGAGGATGACGTCCGCCCCGGCGATGGCCTCGAGGACCCCCGGGGCGGGCTTCGACTGCTCGGCGCCGACCGGCACGACCGCCTCGGCCGGGACCGAGGCGCGCAGCCGCACCCAGTACTCCTGGAAATGGACCGCCCTGCGCTCGCCGTCCAGATCGACGGCCACATGGGTCTCCACGCGGTCGTCGGTCATCGGGATCAGCCGCACGCCGGGCTTCCAGCGCTCGCACAGCGCCTCGGTGACCGCGCTCAGCGGATAGCCGGCGCCGAGCATCTGCGTCCGCACGATGTGCGTGGCGAAGTCCCGGTCACCGAGTCCGAACCACTCGGGTCCTACGCCGTAGGCCGCCAGTTCCTCCTTGAGGTGGAAGGTCTCGTCGGTCCGCCCCCAGCCCTGCTCCTCGTTGATGCCGCCGCCCAGCGTGTACATCACCGTGTCGAGGTCCGGGCAGACCTTGAGCCCGAAGAGGTGGATGTCGTCGCCGGTGTTGCCGATCACCGTGACGTCCGCGTCCGGCACGGCCCGCTTCAGACCGCGCAGGAAACGGGCACCACCGATGCCGCCTGCCAGAACCACAATGCGCATGCGCCAAGTCTGGCAGGCGGGTACGACAAAGTGTCAGGCAGTCACCGGCCGCGCCTCGCAGTGCGGCGCGGTGGCCGTGTGCATCGGCATCTCGGTCAGGCCCGGGTGGTAGACGTGCAGGCTGACCGCCGGCTCCAGCGCGTCGTTCACCACCTCGTGCACGTATCCCGGCGCGAAGACCCGCTGCGCGCCGTGCGGCAGCGCGCGTGTGCCCCGCCGGGTGTGCTCGGTGAGGGTGCCCTCCAGGACGGTCAGCACCCCGGAGGAGCGGCCGTGGTCGTGCCGCCCGCTGCCCTGTCCGGGCACCCAGGACAGCAGCCACACCTCGTAGCCGGGACCGGTGCGCAGCCAGTGGTACCAGCGGGTGGTGGCGTCGTAGCGGACGAGGTGCGCCCACTGGGAGCGGTCGGCGGCGATCTCGCGGGCCAGGCCCACGAACTCCGCGACGGTCGCCGGGTGCTCGCGCGGCGGCTGGAGCAGGTGCGGGACTTCGAGGATGTCGCCGGCGATCTGGAGGTCGCTGTCGCTGTTCATGGAGGTGGTTCCTCGGCGGAAGAGTGGGGTGCCCTGGACGGGGGCTCTGCGAAGGAGGAAGCGGTCGGGCCCTGGGGACTCGACGCGGCCGGAGCGGTGGCTCGAAAGGAGCGGTGGCTCAACAGCCGGAACAGCGACAACAGCTACAGCGGAGCAGGGCAGCACCGTGGGACCCGGCGGTGCGGGTCGAGGCGGATGCCAAGTTCGCGAGCATGCCCACTAGGACAGCGGTTCACACCCGCACTGTCAACTCGGCGTCCGATATGTGGCATATGTTTCACCTCATCCGGTTCATCTGTCAGGTGAAAGGTTTGTTCACCCGGAACCCGGGACACATGGCGCACATCCGAGCGCACAAGCGGGCGCGGAACGCGATCGAACGCAGGGGCGTCCTTCTTCGTACAGAGGTTTGTACGGGGTCGGTCGCCCTTGCGAACGTCGTTGGCGTGTCAAGGTTTATGGCGATTTGAACACTTTCCGCATGGCCTTGGTTCCGCAGAGTGAATAACGGGCTCAATAGCAGATCTCGGCTTGACTCGCCCGGAGCAGCACACTTGTAATTTCACTCGTGTCGTTCAGCCGAAATCGGTAACGGCCACGCACGGGGACGTGAAGACAGACGAGGGGCGCACATGACCGAGCTGGTGCAGCAACTGCTGGTCGACGACGCGGACGAGGAACTCGGCTGGCAGGAGCGCGCGCTGTGCGCCCAGACCGACCCCGAGTCCTTCTTCCCCGAGAAGGGCGGCTCCACCAGAGAGGCCAAGAAGGTCTGCCTCGCCTGCGAGGTGCGCTCCGAGTGCCTCGAGTACGCCCTCGCCAACGACGAGCGCTTCGGCATCTGGGGCGGACTGTCCGAGCGCGAGCGCCGCAGACTCAAGAAGGCCGCCGTCTGACCGCGCGGAGACCGACCTGCGGACAGCGGAAACCGACAAACTTCGCGAACGGCCCGTCGCCGGTGGGTTATCCACAGGCGGCGGGCCGTCGACATGGTCAGCCGATAGTGTGGGCGCTCGTCCGAGACGCCCCGCTGTCCCCTCGGGGCACAGGCGTCCACCGCAGTCCATCGAACCGGGGCCCGTACCTCGATGTCCGTGCACAGCCACAGCCATGCGGCAGCCCAAGACGGCGCTGCCACCCCTGAGTTCCCGCGTCATGTGGTGACGGCGGTCCTCGTCTCCCACGACGGCGCCCGCTGGCTGCCCCACGCGCTCGCCGGGCTGCTCGGCCAGGAGCGCCCCGTCCAGAACGCGGTGGCGGCCGACACCGGCAGCGCTGACGACTCCGCCCGGCTGGTCACCGAGGCCCTCGGCGACGACCGGGTGCTGCACCTCGCCCGGCGCACGGGCTTCGGCCAGGCCGTCGAGGAGGCGAGCCGGATCGCCCCCGCCCTCGGCCCGGACGAGCTGCCGTACCTCAAGCGCCCCAGCGGCTGGGACCCCGTCACGCGCAGCTGGCGCGACGACGCCTACGACCTGCCCGAACTGCCGCACGGCGAACCCGTGCAGTGGCTGTGGCTGCTGCACGACGACTGCGCACCCGAGCCGGACGCCCTCGCCCAGCTGCTCCGGGTCGTCGACAACGAGCTGGAACTGGGCCGCGACGACGTGGCGGTCGTCGGCCCCAAGCTGCGCGGCTGGTACGACCGCAGGCAGCTGCTGGAGGTCGGCGTCTCGGTAGCCAACTCCGGCCGCCGCTGGACCGGCCTCGACCGCCGGGAGCAGGACCAGGGCCAGCACGACCACGTCCGCACCGTGCTGTCCGTCTCCACCGCGGGCATGCTCATCCGCCGCGACGTCTTCGAACAGCTCGGCGGCTTCGATCGCAGGCTGCCCCTGATGCGTGACGACCTCGACCTGTGCTGGCGCGCCACCACCGCCGGCCACCGCGTCCTGGTCGCCCCCGAGGCGGTCGTCCGGCACGCCGAGGCGGCCTCCCGCGAGCGCCGCACCGTCGACTGCGTGGGCCGCACCGCCGCCTCCCCGCACAAGGTCGACAAGGCCGGCGCCGTCTACAGCCTCCTCGTCAACACCCGCGCCGCCGCCCTGCCCTGGGTGCTGTTCCGGCTCCTGCTCGGCACCTTCGTCCGCACCCTCGCCTACCTGGTCGGCAAGGTCCCCGGACAGGCCGTCGACGAGATCCGCGGCCTGCTGGGCACTCTGCTGCGGCCCGAGCGGATCCTCGCCGGGCGGCGCCGCCGCGGACCCGCGCGGATCGACAAGGGCGAACTGCGCCCGCTCTTCCCGCCGCCCGGCGCGACCGTCCGCGCCACCGTGGAACAGCTCGCGGGCAACTTCTCCAACAGCTCGGACACCGACACCTCCTCGGCCGGCCGGCACGGCGGCGCCGTCGAGTCCGGCCCCGGCGGCGACGACGCCGACTTCCTGGAGATCGAGCAGTTCGCCCGGCTCAAGCGGATCGCCCGCAAGCCCGGCCCGGTGCTCTTCCTGGTCCTGCTGCTGGTCTCGCTCGTCGCCGGCCGCGCCCTGCTCGGCGGCGGCGCGCTCTCGGGCGGCGCCCTGCTGCCCGCCCCGGCCGGCGCCGGCGACCTCTGGTCCCGCTACCTGGACGCCTGGCACCCGGTGGGCGCCGGCGGCACCCCCGCCGCGCCCCCCTACCTCGCCGTCGTCGCGAGCCTCGCCTCCCTGCTGTTCGGCTCCACCGGACTCGCGCTCACCGTCCTGCTGATCGGCTCGGTGCCACTGGCCGGTCTCACCGCCTACTTCGCCTCCCGCCCCCTGGTCACCTCCCGGCTGCTGCGCGCCTGGGCGGCCATCGCCTACGCCTTCCTGCCCGCGGCCACCGGCGCCCTGGCCGGCGGTCGCGTCGGCACCGCCGTCCTCGCCGTCCTGCTGCCCCTCATCGCGCGCGCGGGCGTCGCGGCGAGCGGCCTCACCCACGCCTCCGGCGCGCGCGGAAGCTGGCGCGCGACCTGGGCGTACGCGCTGCTGCTGACGGTCACCACCGCGTTCACGCCGATCGTCTGGCCCATCGCCCTGCTCCTCGGCCTCGGCGTGCTGGTCCTGCGCCGCGGCGACCTCGTCGCCCACGGCCTGCGCTTCCTCGTCCAGCTCGGCACCCCGCTGCTGGTCCTCGCCCCGTGGTCACTCACCCTGCTGCCGACCGGCTTCTTCAAGGAGGCGGGGCTGCCCTACGGCGCCTCGTCCGCCTCCGCGCTCGACCTGCTCGGCGCGAGCCCCGGCGGCCCCGGGACCGTGCACGGCCTGATGCTCATCGGCATCGTCCTGGCCGCCCTGGCCGCGCTGCTGCGCTCCGAGCGCCGGCTGGGCATCCTGACCGCCTGGGCGGTCGCCCTGGTGGGCCTCGTCTTCGCCGTCCTGTCCAACCACTCCACCTGGGCCGGACCGGCCACCCTCGTCTACGGCATCGCCCTGCTGGCCGCCGCCGCGCTCGGTGCCGACGGGGCACGCGCGCGCGTGGCCGAGCAGAGCTTCGGCTGGCGCCAGCCGGTCGCCGCCCTCATCGCCTTCGCCTCGGCCGCCGGCCCCCTGCTGGTCGCCGCCGGCTGGATGCTCGGCGGCGCCGACGGCCCGCTGGAGCGCCGCGACCCGGTGCAGGTGCCCGCGTTCGTCGCCGAGGACGCCGCCACTCGCGACCAGGCCCGCACCCTGGTCCTGGACAGCGACTCCGGCGCACACGTGCGCTACACCCTCGTCCGCGGTTCCGGCGGCCGTATGGGAGACGCCGAACTGGCCGCGGCCGACGGGGAGAACGCGCGCCTCGACAAGGTCGTCGCCAACCTCGTCGCCGGGTCCGGCGCCGACCAGTCGGGGCAGCTCGGCGGCTTCGCCGTCCGCTACGTCCTCGTCCACAAGGGCGCGCCCCGCGAGGTCACCCGCGTCCTGGACGCCACACCCGGACTGAGCCGGCTCAGCCAGCAGGACGGCAGCGCCCTGTGGCGCGTCGACCGGCAGGTCTCGCGGGCCACCATCGTGCCCGCCGGCGGATCGGGCGCCGCCCTGCCGGTGGCCGCCGGGCCGGTGGAGATCCACACCACCGTCCCGTCCGGCCCGGGCGGCCGCGTACTGCGCCTGGCCGACGCCGTCTCCGACGGCTGGACGGCGACCCTGGACGGCAGACCGCTCACCCGCACCACCGTCGACGGCTGGGCCCAGGGCTTCCAGCTGCCCTCCACGGGCGGCACCCTGGACGTCGTCCACGACGACCCGATCACCCACACCGCCTGGCTGTGGGCGCAGGGCGCGCTCGCCGTCGTCCTCGTGGTGCTCGCGCTGCCCGGCCGCCGCCGTGACGTCGACGACGACCTCCCCGAGGAGCAGCCGCTGCCCGTCCAGGCCGCCGCCGGCGAGGGCCGCCGCGCCCGCCGGCTGCGCGCGCAGGCCGAGGAAGCCGCCGTCGAGGACCGGCAGGACCCCGGTGCGGTGCCCGCTCCCGGGCACGAGCAGGAGCAACAGGCACCGGCCGTCGTCCCGCAGCAGCAGTCCTACGGCGACTGGGAGTACACGGGCGCCGAGTACGGCGGCTACGGCGACGGCCAGTACCAGGACGCCGGGCAGTACCAGAGCGCCGGCTACGACCAGCAGGCGTACCAGCCCGACCCGTACCGGTCCGGCCAGGCGGGGCAGTACGACCCCTACGCCTACGGCACCGGCGCGGAGGAACAGGCGCCGTACGACCCGACGGCGTACCAGCAGGGCTACGACCCGGCCCAGCACCCCTACGGCACCGGCAGTGAGCGCCCCGACGGGAGCCAGCAGTGAAGCGCACCACCCTGTCCCTGATCGCCGGCACGACGGCGCTGGCCGCCGTCACCGCCTTCGCCGGGGGGGGCGCGCCCGCGCGGGCGGGCGCGGGGGGGGGGGCGGGGGGGGGGGGGCGCCCCCGCGCTGGCCACTTACAAGNCCCCCCCCCCCCCCCCCCCCCCGCCCCCCCCCCCCCCCCCCCCCCCCCCCCCCCCGGCGCCGCCCGGGCGGCCGCGGAACTGCCCGTGGAGCGCACGAGCCTGCTGTGCCCCGCGCCGAGCGTCTCCGACATCGCCGACACGTCGTACACCTCGTTCACCCCCGTCACCAAGGGCACGACGGGCAGCGGCAAGGCCGAACTCCAGGCCGCCGCCGGGCAGTCGGCCGACGGCACGGGTGACGGCACGACGGGCAAGGGCAAGACGGGCAAGGGCAAGAAGAAGGCCGCCGAGCCCGTCCTCGCGCCGAAGGCGCCCGGCACGCCCGCCACCGGCGACACCTCCGGCGCCGACGCGCCCGCGCTGGTCGGCACGGCCGACGGGAAGTTCGCCCCGGGCTGGACCGTCCAGGAGACCACCGAGGTCGCCGCGGGCACCGGCCGCGGCCTGCTGGGCGTCAACTGCACCGCCCCGGACACCGAGTTCTGGTTCCCGGGCGCCGCCACGTCCGCCGACCGCACCGACTACGTGCACCTCACCAACCCGGACGACTCCGCCGCCGTCGTCGACATCGAGCTCTACGGCAGGAACGGCGCCATCAAGTCCGCGGTCGGGGACGGCTTCACCATCCCGCCGCACGCCGGCAAGCCGGTGCTGCTCTCGACGCTCACCGACGAGCGGCAGACCGACCTGACCGTGCACGTCAGCGTCCGCAGCGGACGGGTCGGCGCGGCCGTGCAGGCCCTGGACGACAAGGTCGGCGGCGACTGGCTGGCCGCCGCCGCCGATCCGGCCGGCAGCCTGGTCCTGCCCGGCATCCCGAAGGACGCCACCGACGTCCGCCTGATCGCCTTCACGCCCGGTGACGCCGACGCGGACCTGAAGGTCCGGCTGGCCTCGCCCGACGGCCTGATCACCCCGGCCGGCAACGAGACCCTGCACGTCAAGTCCGGCATGACGACCGCCGCCGACCTCGGCGCCGTCACCCGCGGCGAGGCCGGCTCCCTGGTCCTCACCCCCACCGACCGGTCGGTGCCGGTCGTCGCGGCGCTGCGGGTGGTCCGCGGCAAGGGCGCCAAGCAGGAGACCGCGTTCATCCCGGCCACGGCGCCCGTCGGCACGCGCGCGACCGCGGCCGACAACAGCGGCAAGAGCACGACGCTCTCCCTGACCGCCCCCACCGCGACGGCGACGGTCAAGGTCACCGCGTCGGCGGGCAGCGGGGGCGGTGCCCCGGTGACGAAGACCTACACGATCAAGTCGGGCACCACCCAGGACGTCGCTGCGCCGGCCCCGACGTCCGGCAAGGGCACGTACGCGCTCACGGTGGAGACCGTCTCCGGCGGCCCGGTGTACGCCGCCCGCACCCTGTCGGCCACGGAGGCCGGAATCCCCGGCTTCACCATCCAGACGCTCCCGAGCGACCGAGGCCTGGTGGCGGTGCCGCAGGCGGACGAGGACCTGGCGGTCCTGCAGAAGTAGGCGGCCCGGGGCGCCGGGGCCACGTCCCGGCGCCCCGGGCCGCGTCCTAGTCCTCGCCGTAGCGGGGGTCCACGGTCTCCGGCGTGAGCCCCAGCAGCTCCGCCACCTGCTCCACGACCACCTCGTGCACCAGCGCGGCCCGCTCGTCGCGCCCCTTGGTCCGGATCTCCACCGGCCGCCGGTACACCACGACCCGGCCCCGCCGCCCCTCGCGCGCGGGCACGATCCCGCCGAGCGGCACCGCCTCGTCGCTCCACGCCTCGGTGCCGCGCCCGTCGAGCCGGGGCACCTCGAGCACGACGAAGTCGATGTCGGCGAGCTGCGGCCACCGCCGCTCCAGGCGCTCCACGGAGTCCTGCACCAGGTCCGCGAACACCTCGGCGCGGCTGGCCGCCAGCGGCACCTGCGGCGGCGCGATCGGCCCCCGCATGCCCCGGCCGTGACGATCACGGCGACGGGGCCCGGGGCCGGCGGCACGGGGCGGTACACGGTTGTCCATCACTGGTGAAGCGTAGTCCCAGCACGCCGCGCCCGCCCGGCCCCACGCGGCGGCCGGCCACCTGACCGCTCCTGTCACGGGATGACCATTCCGGCCAAGCTCTGGCTCGATTCCGTAACCCCCCAAGACCGGCGAACTCAAGGCAATTGACGGTGTTTGTACCGAGTCATGACCGAAGGAAGGGCCGCCGAAGATCACTCGCGGTGCCGTCCCCGCAGGTCAACAGCCCTTGTCCACAAGGGGGTGTGGGCTGTTTCACAACCCGACACGGTGGAGTGACCTGGGGGAGAGTCGTCGCGGCCCGCTCAAGAGTGCGGTACCGTCCAACGTCGTGAGCCCTGTACGTCGCTGTTCGCGCACCGCCTGCGGCCGACCCGCCGTCGCGACGCTGACGTACGTCTACGCCGACTCGACCGCGGTCCTCGGCCCGCTCGCCACCTACGCCGAACCCCACTGCTACGACCTGTGCGCCGAGCACTCCGAGCGCCTCACCGCCCCCCGCGGCTGGGAGGTCGTCCGCCTGCTCGACGGATCGGCGCCCGCGCGGCCCAGCGGGGACGACCTGGAAGCGCTCGCCAACGCCGTGCGCGAGGCGGCCCGCCCCCAGGAGCGGGCGGCCGGGGCGGGCGGCGGAGCACGCGCCGCTGACCCCATGGAGGTCGCCCGCCGCGGCCACCTGCGCGTCCTGCGCTCCCCGGACAACTGAGCCGAGTCCGGAGGCGTTCGGCGTCCGGGAGTCCACTTTGGTGTCCGCACACCCGAGCCTTACCCATGACGGGTAGTTTGTGGGCACCCATAGGACTTTCAGGAGGGTTGGCCGTGGCTGCTGATCTGTCGCAGATCGTGAAGGCGTACGACGTACGCGGAGTGGTCCCGGACCAGTGGGACGAGTCGCTGGCCGGCCTCTTCGGCGCCGCCTTCGCCGAGGTGACGGGCGCGGCGGCGATCGTCGTCGGCCACGACATGCGCCCCTCGTCCCCGGGCCTGTCCCGCGCCTTCGCGCTCGGCGCCGCGGCGCGCGGCGTGGACGTCACCGAGATCGGCCTGTGCTCGACGGACCAGCTGTACTACGCCTCGGGCGCACTGAACCTGCCCGGCGCGATGTTCACGGCCTCCCACAACCCGGCGCAGTACAACGGCATCAAGATGTGCCGCGCCGGCGCCGCCCCCGTCGGCCAGGACACCGGCCTCGCCCAGATCCGCGAACTCGCCGAGCGGTGGCTGGAGTCGGGCGCCCCGGAACCGGCCGCCGAACCGGGAACCCTCACCACCCGCGAGACGTTGGACGACTACGCGGCGCACCTGCGCTCCCTCGTCGACCTGACCTCCATCCGCCCCCTGAAGGTCGTCGTCGACGCCGGCAACGGCATGGGCGGCCACACCGTGCCCACGGTCTTCGCCGGACTGCCCCTGACCCTCGTCCCGATGTACTTCGAACTGGACGGCACCTTCCCCAACCACGAGGCCAACCCGCTCGACCCGGCCAACATCGTGGACCTGCAGAAGCGGGTCCCCTCGGAGGGCGCCGACCTCGGCATCGCCTTCGACGGCGACGCCGACCGCTGCTTCGTCGTCGACCAGAACGGCGACCCGGTCTCCCCCTCCGCGATCACCGCGCTGGTCGCCGCCCGCGAGCTGGCCCGCAACGGCGGCACGGGCACCGTCATCCACAACCTGATCACGTCCCGCACGGTCCCCGAGGTCGTGAAGGAGAACGGCGGCACCCCCGCCCGCACCCGCGTCGGCCACTCCTTCATCAAGGCCGAGATGGCCCGCGCCGGCGCGATCTTCGGCGGTGAGCACTCCGCCCACTACTACTTCAAGGACTTCTGGAACGCCGACACCGGCATGCTGGCAGCCCTGCACGTCCTCGCGGCCCTCGGCGGCCAGGACGGCCCCCTGTCCGCCCTCGTCGCCCAGTACGACCGCTACGCGGGCTCCGGCGAGATCAACTCCACCGTCGCCGACCAGGCCGGCCGCCTCGCCGCGATCCGCGCCGCCTACGAGGGCCGCCCCGGCATCACCCTCGACGACCTCGACGGCCTCACGGTCTCCGCCGCCGACTGGTGGTTCAACGTCCGCCCGTCCAACACCGAGCCGCTGCTGCGCCTGAACGCGGAGGCGAAGGACGAGGCGACCATGACCAAGGTCCGCGACGAGGCGCTGGCGATCATCCGCGGCTGACGCCGATCCTCCGGCGCGGCCCCGGCCGACCCCGCCACCCGGCCGCGCCGGCGGTAACCTGACCAGCACATCAGCAAAGCCGTACCCGCCCCCGAAGGGACACCCCATGCCGCTCGAAGCCGGCCTCCTGGAGATCCTCGCCTGCCCGGCCTGCCACGCCCCCCTCAAGGAGCAGGACGCCGAGCTGATCTGCACCGGCCAGGACTGCGCTCTGGCCTACCCCGTCCGTGACGGCATCCCGGTCCTGCTCGTCGACGAGGCCCGCCGCCCGGCCTAGGGCCTGTTGCGAAAGGGGTCCGCTGCCGTGCGACGCCCGCACGGCCGCCCTTCGGGCGACGAGGCCACTTTCGCAACGGGCCCCAGGGCCTGCGTGGCGGCCCTGGGGCCGCCACCGGCGTGACGACGGGGCGCCCAGTCGCGCCCCCGCGCCAGACACCCCCCGAACAGGACCCCGGCGAACCGGAGGCTGCCGCCCATGCTCGACGAATCGCTGCTCGACAGCCCGGAGGGCCTCGGCGAGGCCGACCGCCGGGGGCTCCTGCGCGGCGCGGCCGAGGCCGGCGCCCGCGTGCGCACCGCGGCCCGGCACGCCTCCGAGGCCGGCGTCAAAGAGCTCAAGCCCGACGGCCGCCCCCGCGCCGTCCTGATCGCCGGCCCCGGCGCGGCCGCCACCCACACCGCCGACCTGCTCGGTACACTCGCCGGCCCCGGCAGCCCCGTCATCCGGCTGGCGCCCACCGGCGTCGCCCCGGCCGCGGGCGCCCTGCGCTGGGAACTCCCGGGCTGGGCCGGCTCGGTCGACCTGCTCCTGATCGCCACCCCGGACGGCACCGAACCCAGCCTCTCCCTGCTCGCCGAGCAGGCCTACCGCCGCGGCTGCTCGGTCGCCGCCGTCGCCCCGGCCGGCACCCCGCTCGCCGAAGCCGTCTCCGGCGCCCACGGCATGCTCGTCCCGATGGCGACGGCACCGTACGACCAGGAGGAACCGCTCGCCGCGTCCTCCCCGGGCGTCTTCTGGGCCCTGCTCACCCCGCTGCTCGCGCTCCTCGACCGCATCGGACTGCTCACCGCGACGCCCGACGCCATGGAGAAGGTCGCCGACCGTCTGGACCACATCGCCGAACGCTGCGGCCCCGCCATCGCGACGTACAGCAACCCGGCCAAGACCCTCGCCGCCGAACTCGCCGACTCCCTGCCCGTCGTCTGGACGGAGGGCACCTCCGCCGGGCCCGCGGGCCGCCGCTTCGCCGCCGCCCTCGCCGAACTGGCCGGCCGCCCCGCCGTGGTGGCCGAACTCCCCGAGGCGCTCGCCGCGCACAGCGCCCTGCTGGCCGGCCCCCTCGCGGCCAGCGCCGACCCCGACGACTTCTTCCGCGACCGGGTGGAGGAGCCGCCCGCGCTGCACGCGCGCGTGGTGCTGCTCCGCGACCGCCCCATCGGCGGCCTCACCGCCGCCCCCGCCGCCCGCGACCTGGCCCTCAGCCACGACACCCCGATCAGCGAACTCGAACCGGAGGAGGGCGGCGACCTGGAGACCCTCGCGGAACTGATCGCCGTCACGGATTTCGCCGCTGTTTACCTGGCGCTCGCTTCCGGGGCCTGATCTTGGCTCCAGGTCGGACGTCCCGGGGCCGCCCGGGACGCCCGACCCGCGCCCACCACCGGACCGTGAACCGGCGACGGCGCCGGCCCAGCAGCGTACGTACGGAGACAGAGAAACCACATGGACCGCCTCGACAACACCATCCGCCCCTACGCCTGGGGTTCGCCCACCGCCATCCCGCACCTCCTGGGCGTCGAGCCGACCGGCGAACCGCAGGCGGAGATGTGGATGGGAGCCCACCCGGGCGCCCCCTCGCGCACCGCGCGCGGCACCCTCGTCGAGGTCATCGACGCCGGCCCCGAGCGCGAACTGGGCGCCCCGGCGGTCGCGAAGTTCGGCCCGCGACTGCCGTTCCTGCTCAAGATCCTCGCCGCGGGCGCGCCCCTCTCCCTCCAGGTGCACCCCGACCTGAAGCAGGCCCAGGAGGGGTACGCCGACGAGGAGCGGCGCGGTGTCCCCCTCGAGGCGCCCCACCGCAATTACAAGGACGCCAACCACAAGCCCGAACTGATCTGCGCGCTCACCGAGTTCGACGGCCTGTGCGGCTTCCGCGCCCCCGCCGCGACCGCCCGCCTGCTCGACGGGCTCGGTGTCGACTCCCTGAAGCCGTACGTCGACCTGCTGCGCGCCCACCCCGAGGACGCCGCCCTGCGCGAGGTCCTCACCGCCATCCTCAGCGCGGACCCCGGGGAGATGGCCCACACGGTCGCCGAGGCCACCGCCGCCTGCGCCCGGCTCGGCGGCGACTACGCCCCCTACGCCGACCTCGCCCACCACTACCCGGGCGACCCCGGCGTGATCGCCGCCATGCTCCTCAACCACGTCCGCCTGCAGCCCGGCGAGGCCCTGTTCCTCGGCGCCGGCATCCCGCACGCCTACCTCAACGGCCTCGGCGTCGAGATCATGGCCAACTCCGACAACGTCCTGCGCTGCGGCCTGACCCCCAAGCACGTCGACGTCCCCGAACTGCTGCGGGTGGTCCGCTTCGAGGCCCGCGACGCCGGCGTGCTGCGCCCCGAGGCCTCCCCGGACGGCGAGGAGGTCTACGAGACGCCGATCGACGAGTTCCGGCTCTCCCGGTACGCCCTGTCCGAGGGCGGCACCCCCCACGACCTCACCCTGGACACCCCGCAGGTCCTGCTCTGCACCGCCGGCTCCGTCCAGGCGGGCGAACACCGGCTCGCCCCCGGCCAGTCCGTCTTCGTCCCGGCGGGCGAGAAGGCCGAGGTCCTCGGCGCGGGCACGGTCTTCCGCGCCACCGTGATCGTATGACCGCGGCCGCTGACACCTGAGGCACCGCCGCACGGCCGGACTGCAACAATGGCCCACCGGCAAAGCACGGGCAAAGACGGGTACACGCCTGGACGGCGTAGACACACGGGCGAAGGGACAACGCGGACTCATGAGCGCGTCAGGCGGTACCAGGGCGATCGTGGCGGCACTCGGCGCCAACCTCGCGATCGCGGCATCGAAGTTCGTGGCGTTCGCGTTCAGCGGCTCCTCGTCGATGCTCGCCGAGGGCGTCCACTCGCTCGCCGACTCCGGCAACCAGTTCCTGCTGCTGATCGGCGGCAAGAAGGCCCAGCGTGAGGCCACCCCGCAGCACCCCTTCGGCTACGGCCGCGAGCGGTACATCTACGCCTTCCTCGTCTCCATCGTCCTCTTCTCGGTCGGCGGCATGTTCGCCATCTACGAGGGCTACGAGAAGATCAGCCACCCGCACGAGATCGAGCGCTGGTACTGGCCGGTGGGCGTGCTCCTTTTCGCGGTCATCGCCGAGGGCTTCTCCTTCCGCACGGCCATCAAGGAGTCCAACGAACTGCGCGGCAAGCTCTCCTGGTCGCAGTTCATCCGCCGGGCCAAGGCGCCCGAGCTGCCCGTCGTCCTCCTGGAGGACTTCGGCGCCCTCATCGGCCTGGTCCTCGCCCTCGTCGGCGTCGGCCTCGCCGTGCTCACCGGCAACGGCGTCTGGGACGGCATCGGCACCGTCTGCATCGGTGTCCTGCTGGTGCTGATCGCCCTGGTGCTCGCCGCCGAGACCAAGTCGCTGCTGCTCGGCGAGGCCGCCGGCATCGCGGAGGTCGAGAAGATCGAGACCGCGATCGTCGACGGCGACACCGTCACCCGCGTGATCCACATGCGCACGCTCCACCTCGGCCCCGAGGAGCTGCTGATCGCCGCCAAGATCGCCGTCCGGCACGACGACACCGCCGCCGAGGTCGCGAAGGCCATCGACGCGGCCGAGGCCCGCATCCGCGCCGCCGTCCCCATCGCCCGCGCCATCTACCTGGAACCCGACATCTACAGCGAGGCCGAGGCCGCCAAGGGACCGGACCCGGAAGCCACCCCGGGCGGCCCCACCCCGCACCCGACCGGCCACTGAGCCCGGCCCCCCGTTCACCCGGAACGACGCGAACCGTCCGGAGGCGGACTGGGGGCCGCACCGTCCTGCGGTGTAGCTTGGGGTGGAGCCAGACGTCGCTGCTGATGGCGGTCGGGCGGTCCGCGTGCGGACCGGCCGAGGGAGAGAGGGCCTCCGACGGACTGCGCTGCGCGTACGTGGGCATGCCTGTGTCCTCTTCCCGGGCACCCCTGTGTCCGCCGCCGCGCAGACCAGCCGTACCCACCCTCGACCCAATCCCGAGGAGCAGCTCGCAATGACGACTGTCGACAACCGACAGGACTTCAAGGTCGCCGACCTCTCCCTGGCCGACTTCGGCCGCAAGGAGATCACCCTCGCCGAGCACGAGATGCCGGGCCTGATGGCGATCCGCAAGGAGTACGCCGAGGCCCAGCCGCTCGCCGGCGCCCGCGTCACCGGCTCCCTGCACATGACCGTGCAGACCGCCGTCCTCATCGAGACCCTGGTCGCCCTCGGCGCCCAGGTCCGCTGGGCCTCCTGCAACATCTTCTCCACCCAGGACCACGCGGCCGCCGCCATCGCCGTCGGCCCGAACGGCACGCCCGACAACCCGCAGGGCGTCCCGGTCTTCGCCTGGAAGGGCGAGACCCTGGAGGAGTACTGGTGGTGCACCGAGCAGGCGCTGACCTGGCCTGACAGCCCCACCGGCGGCCCCAACATGATCCTCGACGACGGCGGCGACGCCACCCTCCTCGTCCACAAGGGGGTCGAGTACGAGAAGGACGGCAAGGTCCCCTCCGTCGACACCGCCGAGTCCGACGAGCACCGCGTCATCCTCGAACTCCTGCACCGCACCATCACGGACGGCTCGCAGAAGTGGACCCAGCTGGCCTCCGAGATCCGCGGGGTCACCGAGGAGACCACCACCGGCGTCCACCGCCTGTACGAGATGCACCGCGACGGCACCCTGCTGTTCCCGGCGATCAACGTCAACGACGCCGTCACCAAGTCGAAGTTCGACAACAAGTACGGCTGCCGCCACTCCCTGATCGACGGCATCAATCGCGCCACCGACACCCTGATCGGCGGCAAGACCGCCGTCGTCTGCGGCTACGGCGACGTGGGCAAGGGCTGCGCGGAGTCCCTGCGCGGCCAGGGCGCCCGCGTGATCATCACCGAGATCGACCCGATCTGCGCCCTGCAGGCGGCGATGGACGGCTACCAGGTCACGACCCTCGACGAGGTCATCGACAAGGCCGACATCTTCGTCACCACGACGGGCAACAAGGACATCATCATGGCCTCGGACATGGCCAAGATGAAGCACCAGGCGATCGTCGGCAACATCGGCCACTTCGACAACGAGATCGACATGGCCGGCCTCGCCAAGATCCCCGGCATCGTCAAGGACGAGGTCAAGCCCCAGGTCCACACCTGGAAGTTCCCCGACGGCAAGGTCATCATCGTGCTGTCCGAGGGCCGCCTGCTGAACCTGGGCAACGCCACCGGCCACCCCTCGTTCGTGATGTCCAACTCGTTCGCGGACCAGACCCTGGCCCAGATCGAGCTGTTCACCAAGCCCGACGCGTACCCGACCGACGTCTATGTGCTGCCCAAGCACCTCGACGAGAAGGTCGCCCGCCTCCACCTGGACGCTCTCGGCGTGAAGCTCACCACGCTGCGCCCCGAGCAGGCCGCGTACATCGGCGTCGAGGTCGAGGGCCCGTACAAGTCGGACCACTACCGCTACTGAGTCCGAAGGTCGGCAGATCCGCCGAGGCAGGCCCCCGCACCCCCGTGCCGGGGGCCTGCCCCTTTGGTCCCTGGTTCGGTCTCCGGCCGGACCAGCCCGTCAGAACCCAGGACCCCCATGCCCCGCGGCCGCTATTCGCTCCACGATCCGCACGACCACACCCCCCTCGCACAAGAGCACTTCCAGTGCGCCCCCGGTCCGTCCGGCTGGCGCTACGTCTCACAGCTGACCACGCCCACGGGCGATCACCGCGGCTCCGTCGACCTCGCCCTGGACGAACTCGGCCGCCCCATCCGCCTGGAACTCCACGCCGGCGGCTGGCAGGTGCGCGGCGCCGCCCTCGACGGCGTCACCTGGGTCCGTACGGACCCCACCGGCACCCATGCCACCGAAGGCAATGTGCGCGCCCACGCCTTCACCGGCACGTCCCCCGCGTTCCTCGTCGCCACCGCCCGTCTCTTGCGCCTCACCCCCTCCTCGGCCGCGACCCGCGTACGTCTCGTTGCCTTCACCGAACCGGTCCTCGCCCCACTCACCGTGGACCAGTCCTGGGCCTTGGTGGACAGCGAAACACACGCCACTGACAACGGCCCCCTGACCGTGGACGAATACCAGGTCACAGCCCTGGACACGGGAGAACAGCACACCGTCCACCTCGCCGGGGACGTGGTCCTGGCCGCGCCCGGGATCGAACTGGAGGACCTCCGGTCACCGCCGTCCGCCTTCGACCGGCCGGACCTCGGCTGAGCCGGACCCCGCTGCGCTACGCCGGCGGCACGAAACCGGTGGAACCCGGACCCGGAGCCGCACCCCTCCCCTGGTCCGGCGACGCCTCGTCCCGCTGGCCCGCGACCTGCCGCGCCCCGGAACCCCGAGACCACCGTGACGCCTCACTCTCGGGCTGAGCCGGGTGAACGGACTCGGCGAACGGGGCGAAGGACTGAGCGGGCTGAGCGGGCTCGGGCTCGGCGGGCTGGGCATGGTGCGCGGGGTCCTGCGGCCGACCCGGCGCCTGGGGCTGATACGCCCCCGCCTCGTAGGCACCCGCCGGATACGCGCCCGCAACGGCCGCCCGGCCCGCGAACGCCTGCCGCGCCTCACGGGCCTGCCGCTCGTGGACCACGGCCGCGAGGAACGCGGCGGGGTGCACACCCTGCGGCGGGTGAGCGCCGGTACGAGCCGTGAGATCGGCCGCCAGCCGCTGCCCCATGTCCCAGGACACCTGGGGATCGAGCTGCGGCATCCGCGTCAGGTACTGCCGGACGGCCAGCCACAGCCCATCCGGTACGGCCGACAGATCGAGCTCGGTGAACCGCCCCGCCAACCCCGGCGGAGGAGGAGGCACGACACCCACCCGCCCCACGGGGATCCGCTCGCGTACGACCAGCGTGCCCGCGAACACGTCCCCGAGCCGCCGCCCCCGAGCGGACACCAGCGAGGCGATGCAGGCCACGACCCCGAACGTCATCAGGATCTCGACCACCCCGATGGCACCCCGCACCAGCGCGTGCCGGAACCGGATCGGCCCCCCGTCGTCCCGGACCACCCGCAGCCCGAACACCAGCTTTCCCAGCGAGCGCCCGTGGCTGAGTGTCTCCACCGCGATCGGAGCGCCGACCAGCACCAGCAGGAAGGCCGCGATCGACAGTGCGACCTGCGCCGCCTCGTCCAGCGAAGCGGTCGCCGCCACCAACGCCACGGTCACCGCTATGTAGGCGACCATGGCCACGACCAGGTCGAGCAGCACCGCCAGCGCCCTGCTCGGCACTTTCGCGGGCCGCAGTTCGAGCGCCACCGCCTCACCGGTCACCAGCTCACTCACGCCCGCCGCCCTTCCCCTGATCTGCCCCTTGGACCGCAAGTCTGCCAAGCTGAGGGCGCATCGCGCGCCAGTAGGACAAGCTGACAGGATCACGAGCATCCACGACGTGCAGTGGACCACCAGTCGAGGAGCAGGCAGACCCCATGGACGTGGACGTCTTCGTCGCCGCACACCGTGCCGAATGGGACCGCCTCGACGCCCTGCTCCGCCGTCAGCGCCGCCTCAACGGAGCCGAGGGCGACGAGCTGGTGGCGCTCTACCAGCGCACGGCCACCCATCTCTCGCTCATCCAGTCCAGCGCCCCCGACCCGCAGCTCACCGGCCGGCTGAGTCAGCTCGTGGCACGCGCGCGGGGGGCCGTCACCGGTAACCGCCGCGCGTCATGGCGGGACGCCACCCGCTTCCTGCTGGAGGGGTTCCCCGCCGCCGTCTACCGCGCGCGCCACTGGTGGGTGCCCACCGCGCTCGTCTCTACCGCCGTCGCGATCCTGCTGGGCTGGTGGATAGGCACCCACCCGGAGGTGCAGTCGACCATCGCGGCCCCCAGCCAGCTGCGTGAGCTGACCCGTCCCGGCGGGGAGTACGAGACCTACTACTCGAGCCACCCCGCGGCCTCCTTCGCCGCACAGGTGTGGACGAACAACGCTCAGGCCGCGGCGATGTGCCTGGTCCTGGGCGTCTTCCTGGGCCTGCCGGTGCTCTGGATCCTCTTCGAGAACATGCTCAACCTGGGTGTCGGCATCGGCCTGATGTCCTCCGCCGGCCGGCTCGACACGTTCCTCGGCCTGGTCCTCCCGCACGGTCTGCTCGAACTGACCGCCGTCTTCGTCGCCGCCGGCACCGGCCTCCGTCTCGGCTGGACCCTCATCGACCCCGGTCCCCGCACCCGGCGCGCCGCACTCGCCGAGGAGGGCAGGGCCGCGGTCGGCATGGCCATCGGCCTCGCGCTGGTCCTGTTCGTCTCCGGAGCCATCGAAGGCTTCGTCACCCCCTCCGGCCTCCCCACCTGGGCTCGCATCGGCATCGGCGTGGTGGCGGAGGCGGTGTTCCTGACCTACGTCTATGTCCTGGGCGGCAGGGCGGTGCGGAGCGGCCAGACGGGTGATCTGGAGGCGGCTGGACGCAGCTCCGCCGTGCCCACGGCAGCCTGATGTGCGTCGGGCCCTCGTGAGCTGCTAGTCTCCTCTTCGCCCCGCAAAACCTGTTGACACAGGCGGAGTGGGGAGGTAGATTCAATGAGTTGCCTAGAACTGGACAAGTTCAGGGCTGATCGTTAAGATCTATCTGCTCCCCGAGAAGTCGCTACTGCGGTTCCACGGAGCACACCCCGATAACTACTCAGAAATGACCGGCCGGTCAGACCGGCTAAAAACTTCTGATAAAGTCGGAACCGCCGGAAAGGGAAACGCGAGAGCGGAAACCTGGAAAGCACCGAGGAAATCGGATCGAGAAAAGATCTGATAGAGTCGGAAACGCAAGACCGA